>JAIOHV010000149.1 GCA_019912885.1 bacterium | reverse complement strand
CTTCGGGCCGCCAAGTCCATCAAAGGAGTCCGACGCCTTTGGGGCGTCGGAACCAAACCCAACGACCGGCTCCGCCGGTCGTCAACACACCGGACATCTACGATCGCTTATGAACAGGACTTCTACTTTCGCTACGAACATTCGCGCGGTTTGCTGTTGTCGCGCCGGACGCGCCATCGCCGGGCGGCGAGAGGTTCGCTTTCAACCGGAACGCGGATGCGTGTATAAAAAAGGCGTCGGAGCGCCGTTTCGGCGTTTCGCGCAAGGAGGGCCGAAACTTTGGTGAAGCGACGACTCGAGCCGAAACAAATCGCCCTCGATCCACCGACGATGGAGACGAACGGCGTCCTGATATCCGTGGACAGCCAGTTTTCGCAATTCTATTCCGCGCCGCCGTACCGGTATTTCTTTTCGTACCACGTCACGATCGCGAACAACGGCAAAAAGGCCGTGCAGCTTCTCTCGCGCCGATGGGTCATCAAGGACGCGGCCGGGCGCGTCCAGGTCGTCGAAGGCGCGGGGGTCGTCGGCGAGCAGCCGCACATCCTGCCCGGGCAGTCGTTTCAATACACCAGCGGCTGCCCGCTGCCGACGCCCTACGGGGAGATGAGCGGTTGGTACCTCATGGTCGACAGCGACGGCGATTCCTTCGAGGCGATGATCCCGGCGTTCAAACTCGTCAAGATCGAGGACGCGGAAATCAATTGAGGGAGGATCGAGGATTGAGGATTGAGGATTGAGTCAAACCCCATCCCCATCCCTGCGCCCATCCCGATCCCTGTTCGAGATTGGAACCGCGACCGTAAGGAAGCGGGTACGGATCGTAAAACGAACCGCGACCGTAAGGGAGCGGGTGCGGGTTATCGCATGACAGCCCTGCGTGTCTTCGTAGCGGCATTTCTCGCCGCGTTGCTTGTCGCCTCCCTCGCCTGCAACGTCCACGACGAAGACGAAGATGTTCCGCCGGAAAGTGACGGCGGCGACTCAAGCGACGATGACGACGACGACGACGACGACGGCTGCACGGACGCGGACGCCGACGGCTGGTGCGCTCCGGAAGACTGCAACGATCACAATGCCTTCATGAATCCCAGCCGCGCGGAAGACTGCGCCGACGGCATCGACAACAACTGCGACGGCTTCGTGGACGAACTCGACCCGCAGTGCCCGGACATCGATCCGCCGGGGGACGACGATTTCGCCACCCATCTTGCGCCTTTGGCCGCTGTATGCTAACAGACCGCCTCCAATCACCCTCGGAGGGCCGATTTCGGGGGTTCGGGAGGCCGCGCGCGGCGCGGCAAATCGTCCCGGGAACGAGCAGGAAGACCATGGCACAAATCTGTGAAGTCTGCGGCAAGGGCCGCCAGGTCGGTATGAACGTCAGCCACGCGAACAATCGCACCAAGAAGGTCTGGCGGCCGAACCTCCAGAAAGTCCGCGTCGCGGTGTCGGCCGGCATCGCGCGGCGCATGCGCGTTTGCACGACCTGCATCTCCGGCGGCAAGATCAAAAAAGCCGCGCGCTGAACGCGAATCCGCGAAACGACCGCCCGGAGGCCCATGCCACCGGGCGTTTTTGCGTTCGGGCGACGCGGTTGACGGATCGCATCGTTGTGGAAAACGCGGAGCCGTCAGCCGGGGCGAGCCAGATCCTTCGCTTCGCTCAGGATGACGAAGCGCCCGATCCCTGGATGACTTGCGCCCGACCCGTGGATGACTTCGCGCCCGATCCCTGGATCACGCCCTTCTGCGTTCCCTGTGGACTGTGGTCTGCAGCCTCTCTCGTCACGCCCTCGCGCCGGAGCGGACGCGCTCAACGCGCGTGACACCCCGGACATTCGCGATGTCCTTCATGATCGCCTCGAGCTGGCCGAGCTGTTCGACCTGCAACTCGAAGTGGATGACGGCGTTGCCCTCGATGTTCGCGGATTTGACCTCGCTGATGTTCACGCCGTGGCTGCCGATGACCTTGCTGACGTTCGAGAGCACGAGCGGCTCGTCGCGCGAGTAGACGTCGACCTTCGTGCCGACCGCCCCGACGCCCGGGCCGGTATCCCACTCCACGTCCACGATGCGCTCGGGATCGACGCCGTCGAGTTCCAGGCAATCCGCGGCGTGGATCTTGATGCCGCGGCCGCGCGTGATGAAGCCGCGAACATTCTCGCCGGGCAAGGGATTGCAGCACTTGGCCAGCGAAAAAAGCACGTCGTCCACGCCCTGAATCTTGATGCCGTCGCGGCCCTTGTGCGCCTTCAGCGGCCGCATCAGGCGTTCGAGCACGCCGTCGTGCGTCTCGCCGTCTTCCGGCACCTCGAACGCCTTGATGAACTGCGCGGGCGAAACGCGGCCGTTTCCCAGGCTCGCGAGAAGCTTGGGCGTTTCCTTGAACCCCAGGCCGGCCGCGACCTCGTCCAGGCGCCCCTGTTTTTCGACGCGCGCGAGCGTCATCTTGTGCTTGCGCAGCTCGCGGTCGGCGATGGAGCGCCCAAGCTCGATCGAGCGATCTTTTTCCTGGCGGCGGACGTATTCGCGGATCTTCGACCGCGCGGACGCCGTTTTCACGAAACGCAGCCAGTCGCGGCTCGGGCCGCGGTCCTTGCGGGTCTGGATTTCGATGCGGTCGCCGTTGGCGAGCTGATACGAAATCGGCACAACCTTGTCGTTCACCCGCGCGCCGACGCACGTATGTCCCACCTCCGTGTGGATGCGATAGGCGAAATCGATCGGCGTCGCGCCGCGCGGAAACGAAAGCACCTCGCCCTTGGGCGTGAAAACGTAGACCTCGTCGGGGAACAGATCCGTCTTGACCGACTTGAGATACTCGTCCGGGCTCTCTTCCTGCTGGTACTGTTCGACGAGCTTGCGCAGCCAGTGGTACCACTCGGCATCCGTTGCGATGCCGTCGGCGTGGCCTTCCTTGTAGCGCCAGTGCGCGGCGACGCCATCCTCGGCGAGGCGATGCATTTCCTCGGTGCGGATCTGCACCTCCATGCGCCGGTGAAACGGCCCCATCACCGTCGTGTGCAGGCTCTGATAGCCGTTGGGCTTGGGCAGCGCGATGTAGTCCTTGATGCGCCCGGGCACCGGCTTCCAATGCGCATGGATGAGCCCGAGCACCGCGTAGCATTCGGCGACGTTTGCCACGAGGATGCGAAAGGCCACCAGATCGTGGACATGGTCGAGCGTGATCCCCTGCGTCTGCATCTTCTTCCAGACGGAATAAACGTTCTTGACGCGGCCGCGCACGTCGGCGTGGATGCCGTTGGACTCGAGCAGGTCGCGCAGGATCTGCACGACCTCCTCGATGAATCGCTCGCGGTCCTTGCGTCCGGCCGCCAGCTCGACGATGAGCTTGTAGTGCTCGTGCGGATGCAGGTAACGCATCGCCAGGTCTTCGAGCTCGTTTTTCGCCCACTGGATGCCGAGGCGGCTCGCAAGCGGCGCGTAAATTTCGAGCGTCTCTTCGGCGATGACGCGGATTTTTTCGGGCGCCATGTGCTCGAGCGTGCGCATGTTGTGCAGGCGGTCGGCGAGTTTGACCAGGATGACGCGAATGTCCTTGCTCGTCGCGATCAGGATCTTCTTGAAATTCTCCGCCTGCCGGTGCTCGCGGCTCTTGAACGACATCTGGCCGATCTTCGTCACGCCATCGACGAGACCGGCGACGCCCTTGCCGAAAAGTTCCTCGATCTGTTCGAGGGATGTGTCGGTGTCGTCCTCGACCGTATCGTGGAGAAGCCCCGCCGCAATGGTGTCCACGTCCATGCGCATCTTGGCCAGAAGATGCGCGACCGCGAGCGGATGCATGAGGTAAGGCTCGCCGGAGACGCGCCTTTGCCCGCGGTGGGCGCGCGCGGAGAGCACATACGCCCGGCGGATCACCGACAGGTCGGCGCCGGGGTCGTTCTTCTTGACCTCCTCCAGGATATCGTCAATGCGTAGTGTGGCCATCGAATTCTAGCGTCGCGGCCGGAACTCCTCGGGCAGGCGATCGATCTGGCTATCGCGCCGGCTCCGTTCCGCGACCACGATCGAAACAAGGCGAAAGACCGCCTCGTCGAAATCTTCGTTGATAATAATATAATCATAGTTCGGCAGATAAGTGATTTCTTCCGCCGCGCTCTTCAAGCGCATTTCGATCTCCTCCCGGGGATCGGAATCGCGCCCGTAAAGCCGCTCGCGCAGCTCGGAGAGGCTTGGCGGGATGACGAAGATGAAGACCGAATTCGGCCACTTGGCGCGGATTTGCGCCGCGCCCCGGCCCTCGATGTCGAGGATCAGGTCAAACCCTTCGGCGCGGGCGCTTTCGAGCTCGTCCATGCTCGTTCCATAAAGGTTGCCGTGGATTTCCGTCCATTCGGCCAATCGCCCCGCGTCAACCTGCGCGCGGAATTCGTCCCGGGAGATGAAGTGGTAATCCCGCCCGTCGGCCTCCAGCGGCCGCGGGCCGCGTGTCGTATGGCTTGTCGAAAAGCGAAGGCCGGGCACGGACGCGATCAACTCCTTGCAAAGCGAAGACTTGCCCGCGCCGGACGGCGCGGTGACCACGAACAGGCGGCCGGATCCGGGTCGTTCGGCGGTCATTCGATGTTCTGCACCTGCTCGCGCAGTTTTTCCGCGAGCGACTTGGCCTCGATCACGTGGCGGCTCACCGCCGTGCCCTGGAGCTTGTTCGCGTACGTCGTGATCTCCCGGTGCATCTCCTGAAGCAGGAAGTCCAGGCGCTTGCCCTCCGCGCGGGGCTCGGCGAGCGCGGACTCGAAGTGGTCGATGTGCGCGGTCAGACGCACCATCTCCTCGGTCACGTCCGCGCGGGCGACGTGGAACGCGACCTCCTGCGCGAGTCTGTCCGCATCGACGTTCGGCACGGTCTGAAGCGTCGTGATACGCAGGCGAACGCGGTCCTCGATCGAACTGGCGACGCGGGGGATTTCTTCTTCCATGTCGCGGACGGTCGTGCGTAACAGCCGCAGGCGGCCGGACAGCTCCTTGCGCAACGCCTCGCCCTCGCGCTTGCGCGTCGCGACAAGGCCCTTGAGCGCCTTTTTCGCGGCTTCCTCGACAAGCGGCCAGACGACTTCCGCGTCTGTTTCGCTTTCCGTGAAAACCAAAACGCCCTGCCACGCGAGGACATCGCGGATCTCGACCGCGCCGGGGACGTTGAGCGACTTTTGCAGCGCGCGCACGCGGCGCAGATAACGCCTGGCGAGCTGCTCGTCCACGTGAACGTCGGCGCCGTGCGCCTCGCGCGTTTGCAGTTCGATGAACAAATCCACGCGCCCGCGCGAAAGCGTCTGCTGAACGAGGTCACGCAGGCGCGGCTCGAACGCCAGGACGCCGCGGGGCGCGCGCACGTTGACATCGAGATAGCGATTGTTGACGGACTTCACCTCGCAGGTCGCCGAGGAGCCGCCCTTTTTCGCGGCGCCGCGTCCGTAACCGGTCATGCTGAATACGGCCATGCCGTGTCGGATCCTCCTGCGTCAGACGGCGGAGCGCCGGCGCATGTAGTCGCGCAGTTCACGAATCGTTACCGGCACCGTGCCGATCTTCCCGACCACGATGCCGGCGGCGTGGTTGGCGATCGATGCCGCCTCTTCCCACGTCGCGCCTGCGGCGCGCGCCAGGACGACCGCGGCGATCACGGAATCGCCCGCGCCCGTGACATCGTAAACCTGCCGCGCGACCGTGGGAATGTGACGCGGTTTGCGCCCGGGTTCAAAGCTCGTCATGCCGAGGCCGGCGCGCGTGATGAGCAGGTTCTTGAGGTTCCAGCGCTTGAGGATTTTCGCGCCCGCGGACTCGACGGCCCCGTCCTCGTTGCGCAATTCGATGCCCAGAAACTGCCCCGCCTCGATGTGGTTCGGCGTGATGAGGTCGACGCCCTTGTAGAAATTCGCGTGCTGAAGGCGCGGATCGACGGCGATCGGGATGCGGTTGTCCCGGGCGATTTCCTTGAGCCGGTCGATCAGGACGCGGCTGATGACGCCCTTGGCGTAGTCCGAGACGACGATGGCGTGAAATTCCCGGGCGCGTCTGGAGATGCGGTCGACGATTTCGTTTCGTGTCGAGGCCGCGATCGGTCCGTCGCGCTCCATGTCGAAACGCACGATCTGCTGACTGTGCCCGATGATGCGCGTCTTGATCGTGGTCGGCCGATGATTTTCGCCGACGAAGAAATCGCCGGAGATGTTCCCGCCGCCCCCCGCGAGCGTCGCGGCGAGGATCTCCTTGCCGCCGTCGTCGCCGACGACGCCCGCGAGATAGACGTTCGCGCCGAGCCCGGCGAGGTTCATGGCGACGTTGGCGGCGCCGCCGGCGCGGTTTTCCTGGCGCTCGACCTCGACGACCGGCACCGGCGCCTCGGGGCTTATTCGCGAGACGTTGCCCCAGAAATAGCGGTCGATGATGAGATCCCCCACCACGAGGATGTTCCGGTGGGGAAAATTCTTGATCGTCTCCAAAAAGCGTTCGCGGCTGATCATACGTTGAAACCGGATCCTTGGTCCGAAGGTCGATCGACGGCCAGATTTCGCCCGGCCGCGGCCACGAGCCAGAAAGCCATCACAACCTCGGCGTCGCCGAAATTATGCTGGAACACGCTCGCTATCGTAAAGGCCGCCACGGTCGCCAGGAACGCGACCGCCATGCCGCGCTCGGGCGAGCCCGGCGGCGCGCGGTCAAGCGCGAAAAAAAATGGCGCGGCCACGGTCAAAAGCAGCGTCACGAAAAGGAAGAGACCCGGAAGGCCACCTTCCACCGCCGCCATCATGAACGAGTTGTGCGCATGGCTCGCGGTCGTCCACTTGATGTTATAGCCCGCGCGATAGGCGTCGATCGTCTCGCGGTACGCGCCGGGGCCGATGCCGGCGACGGGATGTTCGCGCACGACGTCGGCGGAGGTTTGCCAGATGTACCAGCGTTCGAGATTGCCGCCCGCGGACAGGGAAGACGCGACCCGATGCCGCAACCCGGGCGCGGCAAAAACGGCCACGACGGATACGATCACCGCTACGGCCGCCGCGATTCCCGCGCGCCGAAGGACGCCGCGCCCACGATAAAACGCCGGGACGAGCGCCAGGGCGGCAAGGCCGATCCACGCGCTGCGCGCGTAACTGGCGACGATGCCCGCGAGCGTGAGGAGGAAAGCGGCGCCCAGAAATTTCCGACAGGGCCGCCCCGAAAGGGCGATGACACCCATCGCCGCGCCGGCAACCAAAAGGAGCGTATTGCCGAAGGTCAGGTGATGATCGAAAAGGCCCACCGCGTGAAAATATCCGCCGTGCGGCTGCCACAGAGGCACCCTCGGCGCCAGCGGGCGCGGCACGGCTTCGCCAAAAAAAGCCTGGGCGACGCCGTAAGCGCCGGCAAGGGCGCCCGCCGCCGCAAGAATGACGAGCGCGGTCTTCATGTCGCGCCGCGAAAAATTCGCTGAACGCAGGGCGAACCACGCCAGATGCACCCACATTCCGGCAAAGCTCGTCAGAGCGGTCAGGCGGTGCTCCGACATTATTGCCGCGACGAACATCCACGCCAGAAACAGCAACAGCGCGACGTCGATCTCCGTATATTCCCACGCGGCGTTTCGCGAAAACCGGAACGCGGCGGCGAGTAGCAACACGGCCAACGCGGTCTGCGTCAGAGTGATACTGATCGGCGCCGCGGCCGCGAAAAGAAAAAGCGCAGCGCGCTCGATGTGCGGAAGAAAACGGGGCACGTTCATGCTCCGCCTCCACCCATGATCCGCTCAAGGAACGATTCGTGCCGATCGACGAGCGCCGCGATCGCGTGATGCGTCTCGACATGGGTCCGCGCGAATCGTCCGCGCACGGCGGCCTCTTCGCGATGTTCGGCATACCACGCCAACGCGCGCGCCAGCTCCGACGTATCGAGCCTTGCCAGCAGCGTGCCCGTTTCGCCATCGCGAACAATTTCCGGCAGCGCGCCGACCGGCGCGGCGATCACCGGCACGCCGCAGGCCATCGCCTCGAGTGCCGCGCGGCAGGTGCCGTCGCTGCCTTCGCCGAGCAGCACCTTCACGGTCATGGCGTTATAAATACGCGGCAGATCGTCGCGGCGATAGCCGAGAAACGCCGTGCGTTCCCCGAGGCCAAGCTCGCGCGCAAGCGATTCGATCGCTTCGCGCCCCTCGCCTCGCCCGACGATCGCAAGCCGCGCGTTCATCCCCGTGTCGAGCGCCTGGCGAAACGCGCGCAACAGGACGTCGTGCCCTCTCCCGCCTTTGATGCGGCTGACGATGCCGATGACGGGCTCCTCGCCCGCGCCGATTTCGCGCAAAATCTCCCCGGTATCGAGCCCCGAACGATACAGGTCTGTATCGACCGCGCCGGGAATGACGGCAACGCGATCGGGCGACAGCCGGTACGACGCCGTCAATTCCGTGCGCATCGCTTCGGTGATCGCGATGACGCCGTCGCACGCGGCGAACAGCGGTGCGTCGAACGCGCGGCGGCGCGCCTGCCGCGTTTCGTGCACGGTGCGGACGATCGCGATGCGCCCGCCCGCGCGCCGTTTCGCGAGAAGCGCCGTCCAGTGGTCGTGGCTCGTGTGCGTGTGCAGGATGAGGCGACCATCTCCCGACGCCGCCCGGCGCGCAAGATGCCTGGCATCCGAAACGACCTTGAAAACGGCGATCCCTTTGCGGCGAAGCGCGACATCGGGCAGGCGTTTGATGCCGACGCGCTCCCCGTGCGCCGCGAGCGTTCCGGGCGGCACGACGGTATGCGCGATGGCGACGTCGTGCCCGCGCTCCGCGAGCCCCGTCGCCGTCTGCAAGACGCGCTCGGCCGGCCCGGTGAAGTGCCGTGACGCCAGCATCTCGACGATCCTCACGCGTGCTCCAGAAGCTCGGCCGCGGCGACGTAGAGATCGTCCGCGCTCACGCGGTCCATGCAGTACACGCGCGGCAGGGGGCATCGCCGCTTCCAGCAAGGCGCGCACGGCACCGGCACGGCGACGACGCGCCGTGCCGGCGTGTAAGGTCCGACGCGTCGCGGATCGGACGGCCCGAATACGGCAACGACGCCGCAGCCCATCGCTGCGGCGATGTGCATCGGGCCACTATCGTTGCCGACGTAGAGCCGGCATCGTGAAAGCAATTGCGCAAGTTCCTTCAGGTCCGTCGGCGGGGCGGCGACGGCGGCGCCATTCGATGCCGCGACGACGGCATCGCGCAGCGCCTCCTCGCCCGGCCCCCAGATCACGATCGGAGCGGCGCCCAGTTCCGCGAGGCGAGCGGCGAGCGTTCCGTAGCGCGCCGGGTCCAGGCGCTTGTTCGGCCAGCTCGCGCCCGGGTTGATCGCCACGACGGCCGCGCCGTGCGGGAGTTGCGCGTCGATAAATCGGTCGACCGTTGCCTTTTTGTCCGGTGGCACGTGAATCGAAATGCGGTCGGGAATCGATCGCGCGCCGAGCGGCGCGATGAGGGCGGCGTATTTTTCGACCGCGTGTTTCGCAGTATCCGGCGGCACAATGTGTTCATTCATGAACGCGAAATTGCCCTCGCGAAGGCGCCGGAACCCGATGCGGCGCGGCGCGCGCGACGCGTAAGCGACAAGGCCACTGCGAAAAAGATTTTGAAAGTCGATCGCGATTTCATAGCGGCGTCGCGCCAAATCTCGCGCGAACGTGCGCCAGAGACGATAGGCATCGCGCGCGCGTCCATCGTGCCAAAGGCGCTGAATCTCCGGGCGCGGAAAGAGGATCGTCTCGTCGAGCGCGGGATGATCCTCGACAACGCCCCTCGATTTCGGCTCGACAACCCACCCGATGCGCGCGTCGGGAAAGCGATCGCGCAGCGCGACGAGAATCGGCAGCGTGTGAACGCAGTCGCCGACCGCGCCGAGCTTGACGATAAGGATGGACGCGGGATCGACGCTCACGACGCTTCCAGCAACTCATCGCACGCGCGCACGACATCCGCGGCTGCAATCTCGCGCATGCATCGAAAATGGCCAAGGGGGCAACGATCGCGGCCATGCGGACCGCAGGGGCGGCAGATGAGCTCGGTCTCGATAATGCGTTTTCGTTCGGTCCACGGTCCGTATCCAAGAGCCGGCACGGTCGAGCCGAAGACGGCGACGATCGGCACGCCGAGTGCCGCCGCGATGTGCATCGGCCCCGAATCGTTCGTGACCAAAAGCGAAAGGCGCGACATCACGGCGCAAAGCTCGGCGATTTTCAGCCGGCCGCCAAGGTCGATTGCCGCGTCGCCGATCTCGTGCGCGATGGACGCGGAAAGCGCCTCTTCGCCCGGGCCGCTGAAGACCAGCACGCGATCCACGCGCCGGGATAACTCTTGCCCTACTTCCGCGAAACGCTCCGGCAACCAGCGCTTGGTTGCCCAGACGGAACCCGGATGCAAGCCGGCGAGCCTCGCGTCGGCGGGAACGCCAAACCGAAGCAGCAGGCTTGTGACGTCAATCGACGGATCGACTTCAATGCGAAGCGGCGGCGGATCGTCGATCGATCCGCCAAGCGGCGCCATCAGCGCCAATTGCCGGATCACCTCGTGTCGCGATTTGTCGCGCGGCGCGCGCGCCGTCATGAAGATCGAGGAAGGAACGCCCGCATGCCCGACGCGCTCAGGAATGCGCGCAAGACGCAGGATGAGGCCGCTGCGAAAGCTCGGGTGCGGGCACAGCGCAAGATCGTACGCCTCCTTGCGGATCCGCCGCGCGAATCGCCAGGTGCCCGCCGCGCCGCGCTCGGCGCCGCGTTTGTCGAACGTGATGACGCGCGAGACGCGAGGATGATGCGCAACGATGGGCGCCCACGCGGGCTGGACAACCAGGTCGATTTTCGCGTTGGGGAAGCGCGCGGCAACCGCGCCGACAAGCGACGTCGTCAACACAACGTCGCCGAGGTACGCGGTCTGGAAGATGAGGATGCGCTCAGGCATCGCGGCGCGAAAGCTCCCACAGCTTGGCGTACTTCAAGAAAACGTAATACGCCGCCAAAACGCACACGATAAGCCCCGGAACGCCGTCCAGAAATCCGCGCTGCAAAAAATATTTCTTCAAGAAATTCCACCACGGGCGGATGAGCACGTCGCGGACGCGGGCGTGCTTTCCCGCCGCGCGATGCTCGTGCGCCATGGTCGTGGTGTATTCGTTGATGCGCGTCAGATGATGCGCGATGTCGCGGTAGGAGTAGTGCAGCAGATCGCCCGCTAGCCGGCCCGGCTTCCCGTCGCACGCGACCCGGTCGTGCGGATCGAAGCCCGTCCAGCGCGCGCGGCGGCGATCGAACAGGCGTACGCGCCACTCGGGGTACCATCCGCAATGCTCGATCCAACGGCCGAGATAGAAAGTCTTGCGCGTCAGTTCATAGCCCGCCGCGAGATCGCTCGCGTTCAGCACGCGCTGAATCGAAGCCCGCAGCTCGTCGGTCACGACCTCGTCCGCGTCGATCGCGAGGATCGTGTCGTGCGTCGCGCGATCGACGGCGCGCTGCTTCTGCTTGACGTGCCCCGGCCAGTCCGTCACTTCGACGCGCGCGCCGAGCGAACGCGCGATCTCCACCGTTCGGTCGGTGCTGCCCGAATCGAGCACCAGCACCTCGTCGGCGAACGCCAGCGCGCGAACGCACCGCTCGATATTCGATTCCTCGTTTTTCGTGATGATCGTGGCGGTGAGCTTGCGCGTCACGGCGCCACCGGCGCGCAGAATTCGTCGAAGGCCGCGTCGCCGCCCGACGATTCGCCCGTGAGATAGCCAAGGCTCTTCAAGCGCTCGCGCGTTTGCACGTCGAGCGTCACCGCGCCGCCTTCGGTGCTTCCGGCGTACGCCAGGCGCGTGCGGCAAATTTCCTGATGCAGCGCCGGCGCCTTCGTTCGAATCGCGTCCACGACGTTTTCCTCGCCGGCAAGAAGATTGTTTTTTTCGAGGGCATCGGCGGCGAAATCGTATAGCTCAAAGCCGGTTTCGAAATCGACAAAGCCCTCGACGTGGACGCTTGTCGGCTCGATGAGTTTGCGTTCCCGGCCGTTCGCCGCGTAGCGCAACGGGCCGAGCATCGAGTCTTCCGCGATGACGGGATCGTCGACGGCAAGCGCCGCGACGGACGCGGGCGCGCCGGATTCGTCGCACAGCGACCAGCGTGCATCCGAAAGCGGCGTGGCCGATGCCGAAACGATGAGATCGAAAAGCGCCTTTTGCGGCACGAGCCGATCGCGAAGGCGCGACCCGGCGCACGCGCCGCGCGGCATCTTGACGATGAGCGGCACATTCAGCATTTCGGCGTAGAGCGTGAGGCCGTGGCCCCACATGCCGTGCTCGCCGAATTCCTCCCCGTGGTCGGAGGTGACGATGATGAGCGCATCGCCCAGGCGGCGGTGCTCCGCGAGCCTCTCGAAAAAGGTTCGGAGTGCGGCATCCGTCGCCAGGATTTCCTCGTCGTATCGATCCCGCACGGCCGCCACGCGCGATGCACCCTCGCCTTCCATGAAGCGGAAAAAGTCGTAGAAGTCCAATTTCTGCGCGCGCGCCACGGCTTCGTCCTCGGGTCCGAACCGGCCGCGAAACGCGGGCGGCGGATCGTACGGAAAGTGTGGATCGAAGATGTGCAAAAACAGGAACGCGGGTTTGCGCTGCTTCACGAACCACGAGGCCGCGCCGCCCGCGACGGCACCCGCGTTCCAGTTCGGATTCAGCGCGTACGTATCGAACGCGCTCGCAAAGCCGTAGCTTGCGCCAAGAAGGATGTTCGTCGCGAAACCGCCGGTCGCGTATCCGGCGTTCTTGAGCAGTTCCGGAAACGTCGTCATGTCGTCGGCGATGGCGGCGATGGGCTGCGTCGCGCCGTGACGGCTCGGAATGACGCCGGTGAACATCGACATGTGGGACGGAAGCGTCCACGGCGCGTGCGCGATATGGCGTTCGACAACGACGCCGTTCGCGGCCAGTTCGCCAAGCGCGGGCGAGGTGTCGCGCTCGTAGCCGTACGTCGGCAGATGATCGGCGCGCAGCGTGTCGATGCTGATGAGGATGATGTCCGGCGGATCGTGCCGCGCCGCCGCCGGTTTGTTGGCCGCGCCGACGATCGACGCGACGGCCAGCACGATCGCCGAGGCGATCCAGATCGCCGGATGCGCCGCGCCGAACGCCGACTCGCCGCCATTTGCGAATAACCGCTTTTCCGCGGCCGTCGCGGCAAAGGCGAGCCCCACGAGCACCGCTCCAAAAATGAAGATCAAAATGAACCTTCCGGGCGGCGGAACGGTCAATACGGAGGAAAACAGCGCGCGAAAGGCAAAGGTTTCGATATCGACATATTGCCCGTAGAGCTTGTTGTGGCCGGCCGCGAGTTCCCGTTGAAACAGGAAGGCCGCGACAAACAGCAACAACAGGGCGATTCCGCCGCCAATCGCGAGCGACCGCGCGAAGCGCCGGCGCGTGACGGAACGCCGCCGCGCAAGCACGTACGCCGCGGCGATGAAAAAGGCGGCCGCGGCGCCGGCGGCGCGGGACTCGCGCACGGCTCGGTTGATCGTGAATTTGTACGTGTTATCAAGCGCCTTGCCCACGTAGCCCTGCGCGCGAGCCTCGCGCAGGGCGAGTCCTAGCGCGACGACGACGGCCATCGCGGTCAGGGCGAGCCAGACATTGAGAAATCGATGGACAAGGTGGTTCAAGGCAAGCGGATCTCCGCCGGCGCGGCAGGCGCGGCGGCGCGGATATTAGCAATGTTGCGCGCTTTGTGGCAATTTTGGCATGCCGTTGGAACGAAAACGGCGGGGAGCGAATAAACGAATGCGAATGAGTGCGATCGGCGCCCTCCTTGCGGGGGCGATTGTGTTTTTTGTGGCAAGCGGCGCCTTGGCGGCACGCACCGACAACAAGTACGGAAAAAACGACCCGACTCCGGCGCCGACGCCCGATACGCGCCCGATGACCACGGAAGAGTTCTTTGGAGAGGCCGTCGGCGCGTTTCAGATTGGCGACCTGCGCCGCGCGGAGGAAGCCACGCGCGCGGCGATTTCGCTTGACCCTCGAAATCCGGAATACCACTACCTTCTAGGCCGCGTGCACCTCTATCGCGCGGCGGAGGAGAATCGCCTGGAAATCCGGAGCTGGGGCGTCGAGGCGCCGGCGTCCAAATACGTGAAGGCGTACGTGAAGGGTCGCGATCGCCTGATTGCTGCGAAAAACGAGTTCGAGACGGTCACGAAACTTGCGCCGCAAAACGCCTCGGGCTGGCTGAATCTCGGCACCTGTCAGGACAATCTCGGGCAGGAGGATGAGGCGATCGCGTCGTATCTGAAGGCGATCGAGCTTTCCCCCTACAGCGAGATCGCGCGCGATGCGAACAACAACCTCGGCCTCGTCTACCAAGCCGAGGGACAAAAAGAAGAAGCGCTTCGCGCCTACGAGAGCGCCCTGCGCATCGACCCCACCTTTGCTCCCACGCGCGGCAACATGGAGCGGCTTCTCGAGGCGAACCCGAAGCTCAAGAAAAAGGCGCTGAACAAGTAGCGCGCGCCCGATTTCGCGTTGACCCCGCCGCGTGCGTCGGGCAAATTCGGACTCCGCTCACGCAGGGAGATTTCATGTCCGGGCAGGAGCTCATCGGGAAGACGTACGGCCCCGTGACCTACGAGATCGGCGTCGAAAAAATCCGCGAATACGCGCGCGCGACCAACGACGGCAACCCCGTTTATGATGACGAGGACGCCGCGAAGGCGATGGGCCTTGCCGGCATCGTCGCGCCGCCGATGTTCGCCGTCGTCTATCTGAAGGACCTCGCGGGCAAGATGCTCTTTGACCGCGATCTCGACATCAATTTCGCCATGCTCGTGCACGGCGAGCAGGAGTTCGAGTTCCACGACGTCGTCCGGCCGCGCGACGTGGTCCGCTCGACGGGAACGCTCCTTGGCATCGACCAAAAGGACGAGAAGACGATCTACCGCTTCGAGGTGACAGCCGAGGTGGAGGGCCGACTGGTGACGTCAGGCGTGTACACGTTCGTGGTGAGGGGATGACGATGGTGGAAAAAACGAAACTCGCTGTGGGGGACACCTTCGAGGCGACGCAGTCCGTCGGTAAATACCAGGCGATTTACTACGGCGGCGCGTCGGGTGATTTCAATCCGATCCACATCGACGACGAGTTCGCAAGGATGGTGGGCCTTGGCGGCGCGATCCTGCAAGGGCTTTGCACGATGGCGTTCGCCGCGAGCGCGCATATCGACGCGGCCGGCGGCGATCCGCGCGCGCTGAAAAAAATCAAGGTGCGTTTCTCGCGCCCGGTCCGCATCGGCGATGACGTCACCACGCGCGCCCGCGTCGAATCGGTCCGCGGCGGCGAAGCCGTGACGTCTTTTGTTTGCGTTACGCCCGACGGCGCCGAGGTCATCAAGAACGCGTCCGCGACGCTCAAGGCCTGACGTTGCCGCGCGCCGTCGTCGTCATGCCGGCGTACAACGCGGCGGCGACGCTCGCCCGCACGGTGAGCGACATTCCCCCGGGCACGGCCGACGAAATCATCCTCGTCGACGACGCCAGTTCCGACGACACGGTAAAGATCGCGCGCGAGTTGGGCCTGACGGTCATCGTGCACGAAAAAAACGTCGGATACGGCGGCAACCAGAAGACGTGCTACCGGGCCGCGCTCGACGCCGGCGCGGATGTCGTCATCATGATCCACCCGGATTACCAGTACGATTCGGCGCTCGCGCCGCACATGATCCGCTTCGTGGCCGACGGCTATTTCGACATCATGCTCGGAAGCCGCATCCGCACGCGGCGCGAGGCGCTTGAGGGCGGCATGCCGGTTTACAAATACGTGTCGAACCGGTTCCTCACGATCGCCGAAAACGTGGCGCTGGGGCAAAACCTCGGCGAATACCACACGGGTTATCGCTGCTACTCGCGCAAGGTGTTGGAGACGATCGACTGGCTGAATAACTCCGACGATTTCGTCTTCGACACGCAGTTCCTGGTGCAAGCGGTGCACCACGGATTCCGCATCGCGGAGATCCCCGTGCCGGTGCGTTACATGGCCGAGGCGTCAAGCATCAATTTCCGCCGGTCAATGCGCTACGGCCTCGAGACGCTTTGGACGCTCGCGCGATACTTCGCCCACCGATGGGGCTTGCGGCGCGATCCCTTGTTCGCGCCGGCGCAGGCCGCGCGCGCGGATGTCGAGCGGCAAGCTTCTTGAAAGAAGCCTACGGCGCCCACTCGAATTCGCAGATCACGCCGATGTGGTCGGAAGCCCATAGCCCCGCGTCGGGCGCGTCGAGTACGTGTTCGCATTCCATCGCAACGGCTTCGCCGAGATTGCCCGGAATCGCGTACACGTAATCGATGCGCTTTTCCGGGTCGTCCGCGGGATAGGTGTAGCCCACGTCATGCGGATACAGTTCGAGCCACGCATCGACGAAGTTGCCGTACCGCCCCTGATAAATCGTCTCGCCGCGCAGGAATTCCATCGCCAGGCGGTCGGGCTCGCAATTGAGATCGCCGGCGAAAAACGACGGGATCGGCGACGGGTATTGCTCGATGAATTCGAACGCGGTCAGCGCCTGATCGGCCTTGATGACGTCGCGGTCATCGATCGTGAAATGCGAGTCGTAAAAATACATCTCGCCCCAGGGCGTGTCGGCGCGAACGCCGAGGACGGCGCGGCGCAGAACCGTCAGGAATTCCGGGTGCGGCAGCCATTGGTCCTGATCCCAAAGGATCGGCCAGCGCGAAAAGATCGCGATGCCTTCCTTGAACAGCAGCGGGAAGTTGTGCGTTTCCTTATAAATGTAGTCGTAGCCGGTGAGCGCCGCGAGTTCCGGCGCCCGGTTCGGCACGAATAAAAGTTCCGCGGCTTCCTGCACGCCGACGAAATCCGGCTGCCGGTCATTGATGACATCGGCGACCATTTGCAGGCGATCGTCGGGATCGGCGAAGTTCAGAAACGGCGTCTGCAGGTTCATCGTCATGATCGTGATTGTCGTGTCGGCGATGTCGTCGTCGCCGGTATCGTCGTCCGACGTGTCGTCGTCGCCGGTATCGTCGTCCGCCGTGTCGTCATCCAGGGTGTCGTCGTCGCCCGTATCGTCATCGGCGATGTCATCGTCAGCCGAATCGTCGTCAGCCGTATCGTCGTCCGTCATGTCGTCGTCCAGGGAATCGTCATCCCCGGCGTCGTCGTCCACCGTGTCGTCGTCAGCCGCATCGTCGTCCATCGAATCGTCGTCCAGGGAATCGTCATCGCCCGTATCGTCATCCGTCGCATCGTCATTGAGAGCGTCGTCGTCGGGCGGCGATCCACTGCCGTCATCGTCGTCATCGCCGCAAGTGCAGCCGGCGGTGAACGCCGTCGTCACGAACGCCAGGAGCAGAAAAACGACGGCAAAACCGGCCGGCCTGTGCATAACCGAACTCCATTTTGTGGCGAACCTGAATATAGGCGCGCCGCCGAAGGCGCGCAATCGCAGCCGATCCGGCCGGCGGGAGAAAGTATCATCCCGGTAGGAATGTACGATTCGGCGGCCCGGTATAACGTTTCGAAAAGGACTCGTACTGCGATCGCGGCATAAATATGCCCCCCTGCTAACGCAAATTCGCCGAATTCCGCTAAATATTTCGCGCGCGATGTCGATTTATGCTATGTTGGCTTGTTTGCCCTTCGGGGCGAGAATCGCTAATTAGAATAGATTGGAATCCCAACCTGCGGGCGCAGGGCCGCGAGCGACGCGCGGTGTTTGATCCCGGCACGAAGGAAGCCCATGCAACGCCTGTCCTTGTTCGTCCCCGTCGCGCTTCTTGCCGTTTTTCTCCTCGCAACAACCAGCTGCTTTTCCGGAGAGGAATCGTCCGCGTCACGGGGCTCCGACGGATCGGGAAACGATTCCGCCGGCGTTGACCCCGGCCACGATTCCCCCGCGGATGACGACACCACCTCCGGAGACGATGACGCTTCGCAGGGAAACGATGACGATGCCGGCGATGACGACGACAGCGGCGATGACGACGATGTCCCGGATGACGACGATTTCGGCGACGACGATGACGACGTGATTCCGCCCTGGGAGGAAAACGCCGACGCCCTGAACTACGGCATCGTGCATTTCCACTACTACTACGACCTCGGCGGCTACGAAGGCGAAATCTTCCAGGAAGACACCGCCTGGGCGGCCGAGAACGTCGATCTGGCCATCATCAATTACAACGACGAAGGCACCGAGATGGCCTGGGAAGCGCTGCGTAACGCGAATCCCCAGGGGTCCTGGCTCAAGTGGGACCTCGCGCATTTGTTCCTTACGAACGAGAGCAGCGGAAGCTGCGCCGATCCCATCATCGGCGAGAAGGACCAGACGTTCGACGCGCGCGTGGCGGAGTTCGGCGAATTTCTAAACGCCTACCCGCAGCACGGAGACGGCGAGAGCTGTTTTCTCCATGCGAAAAACGACGGCCTGATCGAGGCGCGCTGGCACGCACACGGATGCTGGGTGGAGCTCTGGCAAAAGGGTTACCAGGGCAGCGCCGCGACCATGACGGACGCGCGCATCAAGACGCTCGTCTGGGACGAATACGTCTGGCTCATCGACATCACCAGCGGCTGCGGCAAGGATTACAACGCGTGGCGCGCAAAACGCGCCGTGGAGGTCGAAGGCTTCGGCGGTGTCGGCTACGACAACATCGGCGGCCCGATCGAGGAAGAGGACAGCTATTACCTGCCGAACTTCCTGACGCCGAATGACGTCCTGGAGATCCCAAACGATGTCGAGGCGAACTGGGACAAGATGAACGACTGGTGGCTTGGCGGCGTGCGCGACCTGATGGCCCACATCCGATTCGAAGTCCAAAAGACGCACTCCGAGGCGCGCTTCGTCTTCAACAGCGGCGCGTATTGCTCGTGGGACGGCTCGGTCGATATGGTCGCGGACCTGGCGAGCAAGGACGTCGGCCCGTGGTGCGAGTCGGCGTTGCATCACCCGGACTGGGGTAATCTCAACACGCCGGATCGCATGCGTTCAATCATCGACACGTCGGAGAAGCTCGCGGCCGAGGGCAGCTTCCTCGCGCTCGAGACGTTCTATAACGGCGGCAGTTCGAACCCGGACGCTGACGAGCTGATGTTTTATCTCGCCGCGTATTACATGTTCCGCAACGGCCGCGATGTATTCGTCATCAAACCCGCGTGGAATCCGTACGAGCCGCTGAAGGACTCGGTGTGGTTCGGGATCTTCGAAAAGAATATCGGCGAACCGGCCGGCCCGGCGTGGGAGCAGCACGACGGCATCTTCCGCCGGCGCTTCGAGGGCCTGCACGGCACGACCGCCGAGGTGGTCGTGCGCATGGACGGCCAGCGCGGCGGCGTGGATTACAGCGTCGGAAGCGGTTGGTGCGCGCTTGATGCTAACGGCGACGCTTCCGCCGCGCCGGCGACCGTGTGGATGAACAGCGGCGACGCGCTCATCCTGGTGCCGCAATCAAGTGGGGCTTGCTAACGGCGCCACGACGAATATGAAGCTTACGAGGGGCGTGCTTCCGCCCCGTTTTTCGTCGGAGGCGCGGGCGTCGATGAGCCCTTCTTGCGCGACATCAGATATTCGTAGATGAACTCGTCGAGCCGTCCGTCGAGTACGCTTGTCACGTCGCCGATTTCGCGGTTGGTGCGGTGGTCCTTGGCCAGGCGATACGGTTGCAGCACGTACGAGCGAATCTGGCTGCCAAAGCCAATCTCCATCTTGTCGGACGCAAGTTTGGCGCGCTCCGCCTGGCGCTTCTGCTCCTCGAGTTGATACAGGCGCGCTTTCAGCACCTTCATCGCGAACGCCTTGTTCTTGTGCTGGCTGCGTTCGTTCTGGCACTGCACGACGATGCCCGTCGGGAAGTGCGTGATGCGGATGGCCGACGAGGTCTTGTTGACGTGCTGGCCGCCCGCGCCCGACGCGCGGAACGTGTCGATCCGAAGGTCCTTGTCCTCGATCTCGATGTCGATGTCTTCCTCGATATCGGGGAAGACGAAAAAGCTCGCGAAGCTCGTGTGACGGCGCGCGTTGGCGTCAAACGGGCTGATACGCACCAGGCGATGCACGCCCGCCTCCGCTTTCAGCAAACCGTAGGCGTTCGGACCGCGAATGTTGAACGTGGCCGATTTGATGCCGGCCTCTTCGCCGGGCTGCGTGTCGAACATCTCGACCGCGAACCCGCGCTGCTCCGCCCAGCGCGTGTACATGCGAAGGAGCATCGACGCCCAATCCTGCGCCTCGGTGCCGCCGGCGCCCGCGTTGATTTCACAGATCGCATCCGAGCTGTCGGCCGGCTCGTCGAAGAGCATGGCGATCTCGGCGTCGGTGACCGCGGTCTCAAGCGCGTTCAGGCTCGACTCGGCTTCCCTGGCCAATTCGCGGTCGGGCGCCTCCTCGATGAGTTCGAATGCGGTGCGCACGTCGTCGAGCTTCGCGACAAGCGTCTCGGCGCGCTTGAGCGAACCTTCGACTTCCTTTTTGCGTTTCATGACCTGGTTGGCGGTCGTTACGTCTTGCCAGAACCCTTCGACGAGCGTTCGCTTGTCGATGTCCTCCAACTCGCGGGTCAGCGCCGCGACGTCAAAGATACCCCCGGATGTCTTCGATGCGGCGGGTCAGGTCGTCCAGGCGTTCGCGGGTTTCGTATTCCATTTATGCGCTCCGGGGGGCTCGGCGCGAGCCCAGTAAGGTCTTGACGAACAGCGCGAAAAATATCGCCACGCAAAGATACAGGAACGCGTCCCCGATCCGCAAATACGGCGAAATCGTGTCCATCGTCGTCACCTCGCCGATGTGCGTCGTGGCGACGTAGGTCGGGGTCTGCGAAATGGTGCGGCCGTTAGCGTCCACGATGCCGGAGATGCCCGTATTCGCCGAGCGCGCGAACCAGCGGCGCGTCTCGATGGCGCGCATTTGCACCTGCGCCCAATGCTGGTGCGGCGCGGTCGTATCGCCGAACCACGCGTCGTTCGTGATCGTCGCCATGAACGCGGTGTCCATCCCGGCGATGGTGCGGACGATGCCCGGGTAGATGATCTCGTAGCAGATGGCAAGGCCAAAGCGCCCCTTCGGATGTGGAAAGACGATGTATTCCTCACCCTTGTAAAACCCGGCGGACAGCCGGAGCCCCGCGAGCGCCTTCCACGAACGAAGCCACTTCACAAGCGGAACGGACAGCTTTTTCAGCGGTAGGTACTCGCCGAATGGCACGAGCCGGTGTTTGTTGTACCAATCGCTGGCGATCTCGCCGTCCGGACCGACAAGGACCGTCGAGTTGTATTTGTACGGCCAGTCGCGGTCCTCCGGATTCTCCACGCGCGTCGGCACCGCGAGAAGCAGGTGCGTATCGAGGTCCTTGAGAAAGCGCCTCAGGGGGCTTCGGAAGCGGCGGCCCTGCTCCTGCCAGTTCGGAAGCGCCGTTTCCGGCATCAGCACGAGGTCCGCACCCTCGCTCACGACCTGCGTGGCCTGCACGCGATAGGTGCGCAGGATGTCGTTGCGATAGTCGGCGTTCCATTTCGCGTTCTGGTCCGTGTTGCCCTGCAACATGCCGACGCGAATGACGTCGCCCTTGGCCATCAGGCGATCGATTTGCGGCATGCGCCAAAAGCCGTATCCCGCCATGATCGCCAGCATGGCGGCAAGCACGCCCGCCTGGGCGATCGGCCAGGCACGCTCGCCTTTCCACGCGCGCCAGATTTCGTAGGCGAGCGCGTTTCCGAAGATGACGGGGAACGAAAGCGCGATACCGCCGAAAACGTCCGCGATCTGTGCGAACGGGAGCGCGGCGATGAAAACGTGGCCGAGCAGCTCCCATGGAAAACCCGTCAGGAACCAGGTCAGCCACCACTCGTGGAACATCCACGCCAGGGCATACGCGGCGAAGCGTGGCACGTTGCCGGATCGGACCAGAAAGCGGCCCGCGACAAACGCGCCGCCCCAGAACGAGCCAAGTGTCGCGCATAACAGCCCGAAGACAAGCAGCGCGGCAGGCAGCGGGAAGTGGCCGTAATGGTTGATCGTGTAGACGAGCCAGTAGAGCTTGCCGGCGTTCGCGACGAATCCGCCGACGAAGGCGAACCAGAACGCCCGCTTGTTCGTCGCCGCGCGGTCCACGAGACCGATGGTCGGCGCGATGGCGATAAACGCGAGCGGCCAGAGATTGAACGTCGGAAACGCGAGCAAATAGGCCAATCCGCCAAGCGCGGCCGGCCAGCTCTTTTTGATCGCGTCGATCGATTCGGGAGAAAGTTTTTTCATGGGGCGAAAAATCGGCGCGGATTATATCAACGGAACTTCGAAACACAACGAAGGGGGGAGGATCGAGGATTGCGCGGAGTTGCCGGCTCCCTCCTTGCTGTCCGCCTTCCCGTTTCCGATACTGCGGTGGATTCGCGCGCGGACTCGTATTCGATTCAGCATCCATACGGAGCCAAGCAGGTGGTTGAAAAGATTCTTTCATATAGCGTCGTTTTTGAACCCGCCGAGGAAGGCGGATACACCGTCACGGTGCCGGCGCTACCAGGCTGCGTCACGGAAGGCGATTCCTTGGATGAGGCGCGCGAGATGGCGCAAGATGCCATTCGCTGCTATTTGGGTAGTCTCGCGAAAGACGGAGAATCCGCACCAGTGGAATGAAAAAATTCGTTTTTGCCTTTCTTGTGGCGATTGCCGCTCCAGGCTTCAATCCACCGATCGCCCACGCCGGCGCGCGCCTTTCGATCGACGGCGGCGAGGCGGTGACGCTTGCCGACGTGCACGCGCTTGACGGCACGACGTACGTTTCGGTGCCGGAGTTATTGAACGCGCTGGAACTGTCGTTTGACTGGCAGGCCCGCAACGAGAAACTCACCGCCCGCCTTGCCGACGCCTTTCTTGTCGTCGCGCCGGGGACGCCGTTCGTGCTCGCCGGAACGCGCACGTATCGCATGCAAACGCCGCCGCGCTACATCAACGGGACGCTCTTCGCGCCGACGGAACTAATCGAGCGCGCATTGCCGGAGCTTTTGGGCAAGCCGCTGACGCTCGCGTCGATCCGCCCGACGCCGGTGCCGGATCTTGCCGCGAATCTTTTTCAGGCGCGCAACATCCGGCGCGTTGTCGTCGATGCCGGTCATGGCGGGCACGACACCGGCGCGCGCTCGCCGACGGGGATCAACGAAAAGGACATCAACCTCGCGATCGCGAAAAAGGTGCGCGATCGCCTCGTCGAGGATTTTGAAATCGATGTCGTCATGACGCGCGAAACGGACGTTTTCATCCCCCTCGGCGAACGGACCGCGATCGGCAACCGCGCCGGCGCCGAACTGTTCCTGTGCATCCACGCCAATGGATCGACCAACCGCGCCGCGACGGGGCTCGAGACGTATTTCCTCGCGTTCGAGGCAACGGATCGTCAGGCCGCGCGCATCGCCGCGGAGGAAAACCGCGTCGCGTCGCTCGATCCCACGTCACCGTTTGCCGCGCTGGCCGAGGGCGACGATCTGAAACGCATCCTCATCGACCTCGTATCGGCCGAAAACATGAAGGCTTCGGAAAAGCTCGCGGCCGCGGTGCAGCGGCGCATGGTGCAGACGCTGCGTCTACCGAATCGCGGCGTGAAACAGGCGCCGTTTTTCGTTCTGGTGGGGTCGAAGATTCCCGCGATTCTTGTCGAGGTCGGTTTCGTCAGCAATCCGTACGAGGCCGCGGCACTCGCCAATCCCGCCGTGCAGGACGAGATCGCCAACGCGCTCTTCCACGCGATCGTTTATTACGACGAGACTTTGTCGAACTAGGCGCGGGTCCCCGCGGGGGGCGGGTTTGACGCGCTCGCGCCGCGAGCGTCCTCGATGGCGCGCGCGATGGAGACTTCGCCGACCGCGCCGAAGCCCGCCGCCTCGAATCGGCGCATGAGTTCGATCGACTCGCGTGCGCCAAGTTCGCCGTCGCCGTCGATCGATTCCTCCTCGCCCTCGGGGGTGTAAACCGCGGCGATCACATCGTGCACGCGCACGTCGGCCAGATCGCGCGCGGGCAGATACGAGCCCGCCGGATGCTCGACCGGCGCGATGATCTTCGCGGCGACGAACTTGTCGAGCGTGTCGTGCAGAACCTCGACCGCCACCGGTACGTCTTCCTGGATTTCGTCAATGGACGCCGGACCGTCACCGCGTTTGAACCGCGCCGCGATGAAAAGGTAGGTTCGCAGGGCGTAATAGATCCGCTCGCGCAGCGAGCAATCCTTTTGTTCTCGCCGCCGCATCAGCGCATTGAAATTCTGATGCACGTAGGTCACTTCCGTCGCGAACAGCACGATGATCCAGGTGAGGTAGAGCCAAATCAGGAAGATCGGAATCAGGGCGAGCGATCCGTAGATGACGGAATAGTTCACCGCGCCGGTGGCCCAGTTGGCGAAAAATCCCTTGGCGATCTCCCAGAGCGCCGCGCCCGTCACGCCGCCGACGAGCGCGCTCCTGAAACGCACCTTCACGGAAGGAACGACGATCATGAACATCGCGAACGCGAAAACGGAAAGCAGGAGCGGCGCGAGAGAGGCGAACGTCACGCCGAAAAACCCGATCTGACCGGCCACGTCCAGGTGCAGCGACGCGCGGATCTTGCCGGTCATGTAAAATCCGGCGCCGATAAAGGCGGTTCCCCACACGAGCACCGCCGTAAAGACGATGAATCGTTGCACGAGGCTGCGCGTGTCCGTCACGTGCCAGAGCGCGTTGATCGTTTTTTCGATGTTCTGAAACAGCATGATCGTCGTGACAAGGAGACCGATCGTGCCGAACAGCGTCAGCGTCGTCGTGTTCGACATGAAGCTGTTCATGTACTCCATGATCTGGTCGCTTTGCGCGGGCATGAAATAGCTGAACAGCGTCGCCTGGAGGTTTTCGCGAATGTCCTGAAACGCGGCAAACGCGGTGAACATCGAAAACACGATGGTCAAAAGAGGAACGAGCGCCAGCAACGTCGTGTACGCAAGGCCCGACGCGCGGATGACGACGTTGTCCTTGTTGAATTCGCGGCCGACCTCGACAAGCCCCTGCCCGATCAACACCACGCGCCGACGAACGGGCGACGCCGCGTCAAGATCGATGTCGTAGAGCCGGTCGGAGATCGACACGTTTTCCTCCTCGCGTTTTATTCGCCGCGCGGCGCGCGCGTCGCCGGCCGGAAGCCCTGGTCGACCATCTTGCGCCGCCGCCCCGAGGCCTCGCGCCACATCGGGGCAAGATCATCATCCGCCAGGCGCTTGCGCAATTCCGACAGCGCGGCCTCGAGTTCGTCCAGCGCCTTGGAGATCGGCGCGCGGTTCAGGCGCAATATTCCTTCCCACTGCGAGTAGTCCGAGGCCGCCACGCGCGTGATCTCGCGAAACGCCGGGCCGGCGATTTTCAGCGCGTTTTCGCGATCCGGGCCCGCGCGCTCGACAACCGCCATCAGTGTGGTCGCGACAAGTTGCGGCAAATGGCTCACAAGCGCGACCAGTCGATCGTGATCGGGCGGATCGAGCGTCATGGGCTTCGCGCCGAATTTTTCGACGAGCGCCATGAGATCGAGCAGGCTTTCGGGGTTCACACCCGCAAGCGGGCATAATAGCCAGGGCCGCCCGCGAAAAAGGAGCGGATCCGCGCGACGCACGCCCTGCCCCTCGGCGCCCGCCATCGGATGGCCGCCGATGAAGATCTTCGGCCCGAGCGCGCGCCCGCCGGCCTCGCAAATCGCGGATTTCACGCCCGCCACGTCCGTGACGATCGCGCGATCCTTCACGCGGCCGGAAAGCGCGCCGACGACTTCCGCGACGTGCTCCGCCGGCACGGCGACGAAGACAAGGTCGGCGTCGCCGGCCCTTTCGGGCAAATGCTCGACGGCATCCACCTCGTCGGCGACGTGGGCGTTTTGCAGAAGCGAGAGTCGGGCGGGAAGATCGAAACCGAGGATGCGGGTGTTCGGCGCCGCTTGGCGCAGCGCGAGCGCGACGGAACCGCCGACAAGCCCGAGCCCCGCGATGGCGACGGTGTTAAACGCCATCGTCCCTTTCCGGCGTCACGCGCCGGCCGAGCGTCGTCGCGATGATGCGGCAACGGCGCATCAGCGTGCGGAACTGATCCGGATACAGGGATTGCGGGCCGTCGGAGAGCGCGTTGTCCGGATCGTTGTGCACCTCGACCATCAGGCCATCGGCGCCCACCGCGACGGACGCGCGCGCGAGCGGTGCGACGTAATCGCGGATACCGGTGCCGTGGCTGGGGTCCGCGACGATCGGCAGGTGCGAGAGCCGCTTGACGACGGGAATCGACGAGAGGTCGAGGATGTTGCGCGTCTGCGAGTCGAACGAGCGGATGCCGCGCTCGCACAGCACGACGCCGGCGTTGCCGCCGGCCATAAGATACTCCGCGGACATCAGCCATTCCTCGATCGTCGCGGAGAGGCCGCGCTTGAGAAGCACCGGAACGCGCGCCTTGCCGAGTTCGGTGAGCAGCGAAAAATTCTGCATGTTCCGCGCACCGACCTGAAGCATGTCCACGTATTCGAGAAGAAGCGGAATCTGCTCCGCGGCCATCACCTCGCTAACCACTTTCAGGCCGTGCCGGTCCGCGGACTGGCGCATGAAACGCAGTCCGTCCTCGCCGAGGCCCTGGAAGGAATACGGCGAGCTGCGCGGCTTGAAGGCACCGCCTCGCAGGATGCGCGCGCCGGCCGCGGCAACCGCGCGGGCGATCGTCTCGATCTGCTCCTCGGACTCCACCGAGCACGGGCCGGCCATGACGACGACCTCTTCGCCGCCGATCGGCACGCCGCCGACATCGACGATGGTGTTATCCTTCTGAAACGTGCGGCTCGTCAGTTTATAGGGCGAGGAGATACGGACGACGTCCGCGACCCCGTCCATGACAAGAAAGTCCTCGCGCGAAAGGCTTCCGCCCTGCCCGACGATACCGAGAACGGTCTGCTCGACGCCGTCGGATCGGTGCACGTCGAGCCCGAGCCTGTGGACCTTCTCCGTAATCGCCTCGATTTGCTCTTCGGTGGCGAAGCGATCCATCACGATGACCATGGACGTCACTCCCATATTTTTCCCGTCGCGCGCGCTTGATCGCGCCGCGCTGATAGATCGTAGCAGACACGCGCGGGCGGACAAGCGTCGGCGGCAGGGACGGCCCCGGTCGCGCGAAAGATATGGGAGTCAAACGCTCCGGATCAAGCTTGTTCGCCCAATGGGTTGATTCGCAGCGTTCATTTCGTTGGCGATTCGCCCGTTCTTCGTGCTACGCTGACGTCCGATAAAAGAATCGAAAGGACATCCTCATGATCCCGAACCGAACAACGGAATGTCGGCGAAGCGCGCTCGTATGCATCGCGGTCCTCATCGCGACGGCCGTCATGGCGTTCGCGCCCGTATCCTTTGCCGAGGGCGAATCGGAGCTCCGGGAATTGCTTACGACGAGCCGGGGAACCGATCCGTCAAAACTGATGCCGATCTTCGACCTGGACGCCATCGCGTACTACGGTTTGAAAACCTCGGCGATGACGCCGCTTGAGCGGAAGTTCTACATGAAATCCGACGAGTATCAGCAAAAGCTCAGGGAGCTGAAGGCGGTTCGCGACGAAGCGAAGGACGCGACCTATTATTTCGAACTCGACGTCCCGAACTACGACATCGGTCAGCAGGGCTTCGTTTTCGTCGTGCGCGAGAACATCAACCGCGCGCAGATGCTCGTCGGCGCGCCGCACACGGTCAACGGCATCCTGTTCGATTCGATCCCGTTCTACACGCGGCCTTACACGCAAATCGACGCCCAGGAGCCGGGCGTCGTTCAAGAGTACATCGTCATCCCGGCAAGCGAGGAGGACGGACTGTCCATCGAGCGGAACCGCGAAAATGTTCGGCTCTATGTTTTCTTCAAGGTTGTGGATCTCAAGTCCGTCCAATACAAGTCGTTTGTCATCAAGGGTAACGAACGATTCTGGAAGACGGTGGAGACGAATATTCTCGTGGGCTCGCAGCCGCGGCTGATCCTCGGGGATCGCGAGACCGGGAAAATTTTCTTCGACAAGAAATATTGACACGCGCTCGATGAACGCGCGTTGACCCCGTGATCGACGCGTGACGCCGGCCTTGAACGACGCGATCAGGGCTCGGTTCGAACGAGACGAAATCCCTGAAAACGATCCTGCGCCCCTGGACCGATGCCACCGCGATACGCGGAACGTACGGCCGCGGCATCCGCGCCGAAATGACCTCCGCGGCTGACCCTGTCGTTTGCGGGCCATCCGCCTTCCGGATCGATCACCGAACCGGGGTAGTCGCCGAACCAGTCCCACGTCCATTCAAAGACGTTGCCACTCGTGTCGAACAGCCCCCAGGCGTTAGGCGTGTTGCTCGCGACGGGGTGCGTCGTGTCGTTCCCGTTCGCGCAATACCAGGCGATATCCGTCAGGGGGAACGGCGTCTCGCATAGAAGGTGCGTTCCGTCGCTGTCCGTGCCGTCGTGATAGGCCGAAAGGGCGCCCGCCCGCGCCGCGTACTCCCACTCGGCCTCCGTCGGCAGGCGATAGCCTTCGCAATCGTAGACCGACGTCACTGCGTGCAGAGTGACCTGCGCGTCAGCGATGCCACGCTGAACCTGGTTGCGGCAACTTGCGGCGTTTGAGCCGACGAGCGAACCATCCGCGCACGCGATTTCGCCGATGAGAAAACACGGATCGTAACCGGCCTGCTCCGAAAGCTCGTTCGCGTAAGACAGGGCATCGAACCAGCTCACGTTTTCGACCGGACAATCGCCCCCGCATTCCGGATATTCGTCGTACGGCCATTCGGGACCGAACTTGCTCGGATTCCAGGTCATCAGCGCCGCGTATTCGTCCTGCGTCGTTTCGTGAACGGCGATCTCGAATCCCCGCGTCAGCGTCACGGTGTGTTGCGTCTCGTTGTCGTATCGTCCCGCTTCGGAAACGGGGCTTCCCATGGTGAACGAACCGGAGGGGATTGATGTAAATACCGGCGTAGCGTCGTCGTCCGCATCGTCATCCGTCGCGTCGTCGTCATCGCCCGCATTGTCATCGTCATCGCCCGAATCGTCGTCGCCTGCGTCGTCGTCCGCGTCATCGCCGGAGGAATCGTCGTCGTCATCGCCGCATCCGCAACCGCAGCCCAGCGAGCAAGCAAACAAGGCTACGCATAGCGCCAACATCGACAGCCGATTAACACGCATGGGCTCCTCCGGGGAGCGTAACGCTCGCACATAATATAAAAGGCTTACATCGAATACTGTTAGCGCCGCGCGTTCGGAAAATCCAGCCGTCACACACGTATCAACCGCCAAAAAAATCGGCATGCCGTCGCGACGTCGCCGATCTGATTTCTTACGTCTGCAAAATAAGGTCCTAAGAAATCTCGCGCATTTCATCGAGAAATCTTCGCAGAATTTCGTCAACCGACCGCAGCGGTGGATATTTCGCGAAATGTGCCGCAATCGCTTGTATCAAAGTTGATTGCAAACGAGCATCCTTCATGTTCGGATCTCGGTGAGCCCATTCGCGTCCGGGGTGGAGCGTGTCCCAAGGAGAACGTAAATTTGCGCGCGTATCCGGAGAGTCCCCGTGTTTACCAAAGCCGTAACATATTTCGATCTCTTTATTCCAAATGGGCTTAAAAAGATTGATCAAATACTCTTCCGCAGCCGATTGATAGCCAGTTTGCACCACTAGGGCGCGATATTCGAAATCGTTCAGATTGAGCGTCGTACTCACTTTCACAAGATTTTTACTATGTTCTTTAAGTCGCCTCGCAAGGCGATCACCCTGTTCAAGCGCTGTTTCACTGTTTGGTTTAGCAGGGTCTGCCTTTCCAATATAAATGGGATGTTCCATTCCTGAAATTCGTTTATACGCATGAAAATTACCGCGATAATAAAGAGCATAGACACCGGATCCGTAAAATCTCGCGATCGCCTCCATGGGTTTGCGTGGTTGAGCGATCAATGCGACTCCAATAATTCGTCCAGCAACCTCCGGATTCGATGGTTTGAATACGTACCCGGGGTGCTTAATGGGATCGAGATCGTCTAGAACAATGCGGATTTTTTCATAAGCTGCGGCAATCGTCCTGCGAGCTTTACGGGCGCGCGGCGCGGTTAGGCTCGTGGTTTCTTCCGCAGCGAGCCGTTCCGAAAGGTCCCGAAGCTGCGCAGCTATGTTTTCAATTTCGCGTGACATTTTAGGCGTCACTCTTCGCAGACTGTCTGAGACTTGAGGGTCTTTGCGACTGATGTTGCTATCGTTTCGCTTAACGCAACCGGAACGGCATTTCCAAGTTGCCTCATGGATTCTGTCCAAACGACTGGAAATTCGTACGTGTCCGGGAACGTCTGCAAACGTGCCGCCTCGCGAACCGTGAAATAGCGAACCGAACCATCCGCGCGAGCTAACATATTCTCACCGCCAGGTACACCATGATCGCCAGCTTTTAGCGTCTTTGCCGGCTCATCGAATGGGCTTCCGGTATGCCCTCTGTAAATACGCGCCCCGGGCACGAATGTATGATTTAGATAATCGTTACGAGAAGTTTTTTCGGGGTCTGGCAGATCGTGTATCGCGTCTCGGACGGTGCGCCATGGCTTCTTCCCAAATTCAAGCGCCGGATTGCGCGACAGCTTCTCAACACGAATTCGAATGCGATCGGTTAAGGTTGGACGAAATTTGCCCGGTATTCGATGATTCTCCCAATACTCGCCGCTAATCCATTGTGATCGAAAAAGCACCGCTTCGGAATGCGTGCCTTCGGGAAAACTCCATCGGATGCCCAAATCCGAGCGAAATCCGACAATAAAAACGCGCTCGCGACGTTGCGGTACCCCAAAGTCGGCGGCGTTCAGCAATCGGAATACGACATTGTACTCCGAGCGGCCACGACGCGAAGTTTGATGCTTTTCTAGGCGGTCACGGTGTTCCGACCAGCCCTCGGAAGCTCGCCTTTTGAAACTTGGATGCGTAAGCTGTAGAAGTATATATTCGAAATAACTTGCGAATGTTTGCCTTAAAAGTCCCTTGACATTTTCGAAGATGAACGCCCGTGGCCGAAGCTCTCGGATGGCTCTGACAGCCTCGGGGAACATGTCGCGCTTGTCCATAAAGCCGCGATGTTTTCCGCCAAGAGAGAATGGCTGGCATGGAGGGCCGCCGGAAACGACATAAATATTCCGCAATTTCGCATAGTCGATCTCACTTACGTCATGTTCCCTAAGAGGCCACCTTGATTTTTGACCGGAATAGTGTGCCCTATTCTGGCGAAATGTTTCGCATGCACTATGGTCGCGTTCGACAAGTAGCGCGTGGTTAAATCCGGCGTTTTTCATTCCAAGGGCGAGCCCGCCCGCCCCGGCGAACAGTTCGACGCTACGCATCGAGGAATCTCCGTAAATTTCGGCTCAGCTTCTCAATGTCCTTAATCTGACATTCCCAAATCGTCAATACCTTCCAACCGTTTCTTTGAAGAGCGCGTCTAATACGCCTGTCGCGTGCTTTGTTGGCTTCGAGCTTGGGCACCCAAAACTCACGTCGGGATTTCGGCAATCGCGCTAGAGCGCAACGAGCGTGGCGATGCCAAAAGCAACCGTTTACGAAAATAACTTTTCGTCGTCGTCTGAAAACCAGATCAGGACATCCAGGCAAATCGCGAGCATGGAGACGGTATCGATATCCAAGAGAGTGCGCAAGACTTCGGACGAGCATTTCCGGTTTCGTATCCTTGGCACGCACACGCGCCATGCGTTCCGAGCGCTCTTTCAATGACAGCGTGTCCAATCGCGAAATCCTCTCGCAATATCTCCGGTACTTAAACTTGCAAAATTCCGGTTCTTCGCGGATTCCCGTACGTGAAGAGCGAAAAAGTCGGACAAGGCTTACCTTTCGGGTTGCAGAAACTCGAACCGAAAGGGGTGGGCGATGTCCGACGATTTCTTGTACCACGGTCTTGGGGTGTGGGGCTATCGGGTAAGTGGGCTTCGATTTCACGGGGGTCGCTGCGTCATGGAGATGGAGGCGACGACGATTCGTCTTGGATGTTCGTTGTGCGGGTCTCGGGCGGTGATCCGTCGCGGGAATGTGCCGCGGGAATTTCTGGCGCCTCCGATCGGGAGGCAGGTGATCGTTCTGCGTTACGCGGTACCTCGGTTGGAATGCCGGGCGTGTGGCGCGGTTCGGCAGGTCCGTCTGTCTTTCGCGGATGAGCATCGCCGCTTCACGCGGAGCTTCGAGCGCTTCGTGCTGGAGCTCTCCCGGCACATGACGATCCAGTCGGTCGCCCGTCACCTTTCCATCGGATGGCACGTGGTGAAGGACATCCAGAAGCGCTACCTGCGGCGGCGATTCCGGCGCATTCCGCTGCGGAAGCTCAAGCGGATCGCGATCGACGAGATCGCCGAGCGGAAGGGACGCAAGTACCTGACGGTGGTGCTCGACCTGGATACGGGAGCGGTGGTGTTTGTCGGGGACGGGAAAGGCGCCGATGCGCTTGCGCCCTTCTGGGCCAGGCTCAAACGCGCCGGCGCGCGGATCAAGGCGGTCGCGACGGACCTGGCCCCGGCGTATTGGGCTTCGGCCATGACGCACCTTCCCGGCGCAGCCATCGTCTTTGACCGCTTTCACGTCGTGAAGCTGTTCAACGAGAAACTCTCGGAGCTTCGGCGGAAACTCGCGCGGGAAGCCGACGCGATGGGCCGGCAAATGCTCAAAGGGGTGCGTTGGCTCCTGATGAAAAACCCCGAGAATCTGAACCCGACGCGGCAGGAAGCCCGCCGCCTGGAAGACGCGCTGAAATTCAATGAGCCGCTGGCCCGGGCGTACTACCTGAAAGAGCAACTGCGACTGTTCTGGGAGCAACAGGACAAAAAGGCCGCCGCCCGCTTCCTCGACCAGTGGGTGCGATGGGCCGACGGCTCCGACGTGAAAACCCTCAAAGACATGGCCCGCACCCTGGCCTACCATCGCTTCGGCCTCCTCGCCTGGTACGACCACCCCATCTCCACCGCCGCCCTCGAAGGGACCAACAACAAAATCAAAACGCTCAAACGACAAGCCTACGGATTCCGCGACCGCGAGTTTTTCAAGCTGAAAATCCTCGCCCTCCACGAGTCACGCTACGAGATGGTCGGATGATGACGTACGGGAATCCGCGATGAACCCAATTTCCGGCGTGAATTTCCCGATGAAAACAAAACGGCGGGGCCTTGCGGCGCCGCCGTCTGCGTTCGCGTCTGGTCGAATGACTAGAGCGTAAGGTTCTCGAACAGGCCCGCGGCGCCCATGCCGCCGCCGATGCACATCGAGACGACGCCCCACTTTTTCTTGTTGTCGCGAAGCCAGTAAACGACCTGCGTCGAGAGCTTGGCGCCGGTGCAACCGAGCGGATGCCCAAGCGCGATCGCGCCGCCGTTCGGATTGACCTTGTCCGGATCGATGCCGACGTGTTTCACGCTGTACACGGCCTGCGAGGCGAACGCCTCGTTGATCTCGAAAACGTCGATGTCATCGAGTTTGATGCCAAACTGCTTGCCGTAGCGTTCGATGAGCTTGGGGATCGCGAACGCGGGCCCCTCGCCCATGTACTCCGGATCGAGTCCCGCGACGACAAATCCGCGCAGCGCGGCCAGCGGCGAAAGGTTCAGCGCCGCCGCCTTCTTGCCCTCGACAAGCAGCAGCGCCGCGGCGCCGTCGGACATCTGCGACGAGTTACCCGCCGTGACCGTACCGAATCCCTGGTCCGCGAGCGCCGGGTTGACGAACGCGGGCTTGAGCGACGAAAGCCCCTCGAGCGTGGATTCGCGCGGTCCTTCGTCGACGTCGAACGTGAATTCCTTCACGCCGCCAAGGCCGTCGTACTTGAAGGTCTTAAGCGGAACGATCTGCTCCTTGAACGCACCTGACGCGTTGGCCTTGAGCGCATTTTCGTTGGAGCGCAGGGCGAACCGGTCCTGCTCCTCACGCGTGATGCCGCGCTTGGCCGCCACGTTTTCGGCCGTCTGTCCCATGCTGATGTATGCGGCGGGATAGTTTTCGGCGAGCCACGGATTCGGCACGATCTTGTTGCCGCCCATCGGCACCATCGACATCGACTCCGTACCGCCGGCGAGGCTCACGTCGCATGAGCCCGACTGAATCGCATTGGTCGCGCCCCACACCGCCTGCAACCCGGACGCGCAGAACCGGTTGACCGTCACCGCGGAAACCGTGTGCGGCAAGCCCGCGCGCAGCACCGCGATGCGGGCGACGTTCATGCCCTGCTCGCCTTCCGGCATGGCGCAGCCGATGTGCGCGTCCTCGACGATTTCCGGATCGACGCCGGCCCGCTTGATCGCCTCGCTCATGACCACCGCGCCCATGTCGTCCGGCCGCGTATCCACGAGCGATCCGCGCTTGGCGCGCCCCACGGCCGTCCGGCAGGCGGAAACAATCAGCGCTTCTCTCATGATTTTTTCTCCTTACGCGACGCATCCGCCGCGGATGGTGATTCCTAGTTACGCAGCGGCTTTCCGTTCATCAGCATGTGCTGCATGCGCGCCTGCGTCTTTTCTTCGCCGATCAAGCTCATGAACGCCTCGCGCTCCATGTCGAGCAACTCCTGCTCCGAGATTGTCTGACCCTCGGCGCGCTTTCCGCCCGCGACGATGTGCGCGACCTTGCCCGCGATCTTCACGTCGTGGTCGGACACCCAGCCCGCGCGTTTCATGCCGTCCACCGCGATGAGGAACGCGGCCTTGGCGGACTCGCCCGCGACGACGATGTCCGTGCGCGGCTGGCCTTTCTGGTAGCCCGCGGCGAGCAACGACTTCGCGATGGTTTTCGCTTCGTGGATCAGCAGGTCGCGGCTCGGGATAAACACGTCGGAGGGCCGCGCGAGACCGATATCGACGGCTTCCTTGAAGCCGACCGAGACCTTTGCCATGGCGATCGCCTCGAACGCCTTTTGCGCGTACGGCAGAAGCGGCACGGGGTTGCCCGGCAGATTCTCGGTGGCGCGCAACGTCATTTCTTTCGTGCCGCCGCCGGCGGGGATGAGGCCCACGCCGACTTCGATGAGGCCCATGTATGTCTCCGCGTGACCCGCGATGCGGTCGGCCATGAGGCAAAGCTCCGCGCCGCCGCCGAGCGTCTTGCCGGTGGGCGCGACGACGACCGGGCGCGGCGAATACTTCAGGCGCATCGTCGCGTCCTGGAACCGCTTGAGCCCTTCCTCGACTTGGCCGTATTCGCCGTTGTTGACCGCGACAAGCGCGATGAAAAGATTGGCGCCGACGCAAAAGTCCGTCGCGTCGTTGGCGACGACGAGCCCCTCGAATCGACCCTCGTCGAGCAGGTCGGCGCAACGCTCCATCATGGCGATGATGTCCGGGTCGATCGAGTTCATTTTCGTGTGGAACTCGAGGCAAGCGATGCCGTCGCCGATGTCGCGAATCGTCGCGCCGTCGTTCTTTTCGAAGACGGATTCTTTCGGCAGATCCTTGAGGATGATGACCTGCGGATCCTTCGCGATTTCCACGTAGCGGTGTTCCAGCAGGTCGTAGGCGAAGTCCTTGCCGCCCTCGGTTTTGTAGAAGACGGTGTTGCCCTTGGCGAGCATCTCCGTGATCTTCGCCGGAACGTTGTAACCCTCGGCCTTCATGCGCGCGACCGATTCCGCAAGCCCGATCGCGTCCCACGTGCGGAACGGCCCGGCCTGCCAGTTGAAGCCCCACTGCATCGCGTTATCGACCTCGACGATCGAATCGGCGATCTCCGGGATGCGATTGGCCGCGTAGATCAGGCCGCGAAAAGCCACGGCACGCGCGAATTCGGCCGCCTTGTCGTCGCCGAACACGACGCGCTTGACGCGATCGGGCAGCTTTTTCACCTCCATCGCCGAGGCGACGGACGCAAGCTCCACCTGTTGCACCGGTTCGTATTCGAGCGTTTGCGGGTTGACGACCAGCTTTTCCTTACCCTTGCGCCCGTAAAAGCCCGAGCCGGTCTTGTCGCCGAGCTTGCCCTGCTCGATGAGCTTGCCGACGAACGCCGGCATCCGGAAAACCTCGCGCTCCTCATCGCCCGCGCAATTGTTGTAAACCGTGGCCGCGACGTGATTCATTGTGTCCAGGCCGACGAGGTCGGAGGTTCGGAAGGCGGCGGAACGGGGGCGGCCAAGCGGCTCGCCGACGATCGCGTCGACCTCCTCGATACGCAGGCCGCGCTCGACCATTTCGTTCATCGTGACGCAGATCGCGTGCATCCCGATGCGGTTGGCGATGAAATTCGGCGTGTCCTTGCACCAGACGACGCCTTTTCCGAGCTCGTTCGCGCAGAAGTCCGCCGCGAATTTGACCACCTCCGGATCCGATTTCGGATGCGGAATGATTTCGAGCAGCTTCATGAAGCGGACGGGGTTGAAAAAGTGCGTTCCGAGGAAATGCCTCTTCATGTCGTCCGAGCAATCCTCGACCATCTTCTCGACGGAGATGCCGGAGGTGTTCGTCGTGACGATCGCATCCTTGCGGCGATGTTTATCGACAAGGGCGAGGATTTCCTTCTTGGGTGCGAGGTCCTCGACGATCGCCTCGATGATCCAGTCGCACTCGGCGATACGGCTGATGTGGTCCTCGAAGTTGCCGATCTCGATCCGCGCGAGGTCGTTTTTCGAGAATAGTTTTGGCGGGCGCGCCTTTTTCATGCCCTCGACGCTCGCCGCCGCGATCCGATTGCGTTCGGCGGGCGTCTTGGCGGGCGTTTCACCGGCCTTTGAGGGCGTGATGTCGAGCATCAGGACGGGATAACCGCAACCGGCGAGATGGGCGGCGATACCCGAGCCCATGACGCCCGATCCCAACACGGCGACCTTTCCGATCGTGCGACCCATGCGCTCACTCCTTCCATGACGATGCCGGCGATGTGTCCGCGCGAAAAAGTCGCGGCTCGCGGCGGCTTTGAGTTGATGGAGAACCTGCGAGGAAATCTCACCCCGACCGTGGCCCGCGGCGATCGCCGCGGCAAGGGCTCACGCATGACCCACGTCATGAATGAGCCTTCATTCAATAGCATGCCCCCCGCCCGGCGACAAGCCATTTTGACGCACTGCAACATGATTCGCCGGGCGGCCAGGATTGCCGTCAGCGCACAAACGATTCCGCGACATCGGCCGGGCCGGTGCCTCGGTCGCGCTACCCCAGCGCCGCGACAACGCGCTCGGCCAGATCTCGCGCCCTTTTCTCGATTTCGCCAGCATTTTTCGCGTGTTCCAACAGCTTGACGCGATACACCGGGTGCTCCACGACCTCCGGATACATCGAGAGCTCGCGCAGGAATTCCCGATCCGCGCCGGACACCAGGTCGCCCGCGCCGGCGGCGTCAGCCAGCCGATCGAGGCGCGGCTCCGCAATCGGGTACGAGTTCCGGCGCTCCAGATACAGCCCACGCAGCGCCTTATAGAGCGCCTGGTGGCACAAGAACGGCGCGTAAAACGCGCGATTCGCGTCGATGAGCGCGCGCGCCGCGTCGAGGTCGTCGCGGCAGGCTTCCACGTATTTGACCACGACATCCATCATGGCGGCGTCCCTCTTTTCCAGGCGGGATGGCGGGCGAGTACGGACATCATCTCGTCGTGCAAATGGCCGTTCGTGGCCAGGAGGTGTGGCGGCGGGTCCGCCGGAGGCTCCCCTCCGAAATCCGTCACGCGCCCGCCGGCCTCGCGAACGATGAGGATGCCCGCGTCGACATCCCACGTTCCCAGGCGAAGCTCCCAGAAGCCGTCGAACCGCCCGGCGGCAAGCCAGCACAGGTCGATCGCGGCGCTGCCGCATCGGCGCAGGCCCTGCACCTCAAGCGCCATCTCGCGGAAGTGATCGAGATTGTTTTGCGGGTTCGTGCGCCTGTCATACGCGAACCCCGTCGCGACGACACTTTCGATCAGACGCCCTGTCGCGCTCGCGCGGATCGGCTCGCCGTTTAAGTACGCGCCGCCGCCCTTGGTCGCCGTGAAGGTCTCGCCAAACGGCGGCACGTGGACGACGCCCAGCACCACCTCGCCGCCGTTTCGAAGCGCGATCGAAACGCACCAGATCGGGATGCCGTGCGCGAAGTTGTTCGTGCCATCGAGCGGATCGACGACCCACTGCCACTCGCCGGTGCGCTCGCCGCCCTCTTCTTCCGCGAAAAACGAGCTACCGGGAACAAGCGCGAGCAGGCGGTCCCGCAACAGCCGCTCGCAGGCGATGTCGGCCTCGGTGACGAGGTTGATCTCGCCCTTGTGCTCGATGCGGCTGATTCCCGCGCGCGAGGCGAGAAACGCGCCCGCTTCTTTCGCGATGGCGACGACGCGCGGGATCAGCAACGCGGGGGTGATGGGGGTTGTCACATCCATCCCTCGATGACGCCGACCATTTGTTCAAAAAAGCGCCGCGAAACCGGCCGGCGCTTCCAGTCGTGATAGCTGACCTCCACGGAACGCGCGAGGTCGCGAAGGAACAGCTCCTCGAGTTCGCCCGCGACCTTTTCGTCGAGAAAGACCAGATTGATCTCGAGATTGTAATTGAATGTCCGGTTGTCGAAGTTCGCCGAACCGATCGTCGAAAACAGCCCGTCGGCCACGACGGATTTCGCGTGCATGTTCGTACCGGTGTACTCGTAGATATGCAGACCGGTCTCCAGAAGGCGGCCGTAGTTTTTCTGTGCGAGAAGCCAGTTCGCGTACATATCCGATTCCGTGCCGGTGGTGATAAGCCGCACGTCGACGCCGCGTTCGACCGTTTCGCGAAGCGCCCGCATGAAGTCGGGGTCGGGGCTGAAATAGGCGATATTCATCCAGCACCGCTCGCGCGCGGCGGCCAGCGCCAGCAAGAACATCTCGCGGATATTGGACCAGTTGTCCGCGCGCCATTCGCCGACGACCGCGGCCATCGCGTGCCCGGCCGGCTCAAGGCGTGGATACAAACCTGGATCGTCCAGGAGCTCCCCCGTCTGCATGCGCCAGGTCTCCGCGAAAAGGCGCTGCATCTGGGCGACGACGGGGCCCTCGACGCGCACATGCGTCTCTCGCCATTCTCCGCGCTTTTCGGCATTGCCCGCCCAACGCTCGTCGATGCCGACGCCGCCGGCAAACCCGATGCGCCCGTCCACGACAAGATTCTTGCGGTGCGAACGCAGGTTGCTTTCGAGGGGATGAAACCAGTTGAAGGGATTGAATACCACGATCTCGACGCCGGCCGCGCGCATGCGCTCCTTGGTGGCCGGGCTCAGATCGTCGCCGAACGGATCGGTGATGACGCGCACGCGCACGCCGGCCCTGGCACGCTCGATGAGCGCGTCGATGAAGCGGCGTCCGATTGCGTCTTCCTTGATGATGTACGACTCCAGGTGAACGGTTTGCGTCGCCCCGCGGATCGCCTCGAGCATCGCGTCGAAAATTTCGTCGCCGTTGACGAGAATGCGCACATCATTGCCGCCGGTCATCGGCCCGTCGGCAAGCGCGGCCATGATCGTTGGAAAGGCCGGATCCTTCACCGCGACGCTCGTGCGGTAGTAGCCCCATTGAACGGACGCACAGGCGCTTGCGGCGAGAATCAGCGCAAGCGCGGTCGCCCGGGCGATCAACGCGTCACGACCCCAGGCGGCAGTTCGACCTTTCGGTAGCCGTTCGGGACTTCAAACAGCACCGGATCGAGCTTCTGCTCGTGGTAGCCGCGCAGCGTCTTGGTCGATGTGATCCGGCGCGCGCCGTCGTCCGTCACGCTGACCTGCTGCACGGGATATCCGCCCGCCGCGCGCAGGCCGTCGAGGATCTTTTGCGCCGATGGCGGCAATTCGCCGCCCATCGAGATGCGAAAGACGCGCTCCAGCGTCGCGACGCCGCCCGCCGCTTTTTCGGAAACGCACCGGCGCTCCTGCTTTGTGATGCCGGGTCCGACGACCTGCGTCACCTGAAGTTCAAGCTCCTTACAGTCGAATTTACCTAGTTTCAAATCGCGCCCGGTCGCGCGAAAAATCGCCGACGCCGGCCTGTCGTCCAGGCCCACGAACCCCTGCATCTCCGTTTCGGCCTGCTTGCGCGCGACGTGCATCGGCAACTCGACATAGGTTTTCGACGGCTCATGGAAGCGATAGATCAATTTCTTGTCGGCGCGGTAGATCACGACGTCGCGGCCGAAGCTCTCCACGCGCATCTTGTCGCCGGAAATCCAGGTCTCGATCGTGCCGCTCAACGTCGGCTGCGCGTCGGTCGTCGTCGTCTCGAGCGACTCCTCGATGTGGATGTCGTCCGCGGCGAAGGCGGAAAACGCGAGTACAACAACCAGGAAGGCGGCGAAAGACACGGTGCGTTGCATGGGGCGAATCCGGGAGCGGGTTGCGCGCAAAACGTAGGCAAAAACGCGCGCGGTGTAAATCAAGCGCGCGAAAGACGCCCGAGAAAACGCGGCGCCGCTAACCGATGATCATCGTCTCGCGCCGCGTTTCGCCCTCTTCAAACCGCGAAAGCCGCCACGCCCAAAAGATTTCGTCGTCCGTGCCGCGAAGGATGCGCGCGGCGACAATCTCGCCGACCGCCGGCGCCATCATGAATCCGTGCCCGACGAATCCGTGGCACTGCCAGAAATTTTCGTACGGCGCGGCGTGGCCGACGATCGGGTTGGCGTCCGGCGTCACGTCGTAGAAACCGCCCCACTGGCGCAAGACCTTCACGCCGGAAAGGCGCGGGATGAGTTCCACGAGGCGCCGGCTGATTGTGCGGATGAATTTCCACGTCGGGTCGTAATCGTTCGCGGGGCCCTTGTCGACGCCAAGGCACGCGTAGATTTCGCCGCGCATCGTCTGGGAAATCCAAACGCCACTGTCCATCGGCACGACATTCGGATCGAGGAACGGGCGCAGCGGTTCGGTGACGATCGCCTCGTGTTTTTCGGCGTAGTTCGGAAGTCTAACGCCGGCCATCGATGCGATCGCCGGCGACCACGCCCCCGCCGCGTTGATGACGATGTCAGCGTCGATATCGCCCGCGTTCGTGCGCACGCGGGTGACGCGGTTGCCCGCCGTGTCGAGTCCCGTCACCTCCACGTGCGTTCGCACCTCGCCGCCGTGCTGGCGCACGCCTTCCGCAAGCGCCCAAACGACAGAAAACGGAAACAGCACGCCGTCTTCCGCGTTGAACGATCCGCCGGCGACGCCGTCGAGATTCAGGAACGGCCAGCGGCGGCCGATCTCGTGCACATCGAGAACGCGCGTTTTCGCGCCGTACTCATGCTCGACAAGCACGTTTGTCTCGAGGCTCGCTAGCTGCGCCGGCGACTTCGCAAGAAACAGGTAGCCGCCCTGGCGAAACCAGACGTTGTGCCCCGTCTCGATCGGCAAGGCCTTGAACAGTTCGACCGCGCGCCGCGTGATGCGCACGTTCAAACCGCTCGACCACTGCTGGCGCACGCCGCCTCCGCAACGGCCCGTCGCCCCGGCGTTCAGATGTTCGCGATCCAGGACGACGACGTTTTTCGCGCCGCCGCGTGTGAGGTGATACGCGATCGCAAGTCCGATGACGCCGCCGCCGATGATGACGACGCGCGCGTTCATTGTGAATCCCCGTCGTCGCCCGCGCCGGTCGCCGCGAATTCGCCTATCGTCGCGGCGGCAAACGGCGGGCGGCTCACGAAAGGCGCGGTGCCGTCAAGCGGCGCACCGAGTTCGTCCTCGAGCACGCGCGCGATCGCGGACATGCAATGCCGCGCCTGACACGGCCCGGTGCCCGCGGCGAGATAACGCTTCAGGCTCTCCAGATCGCGCCGTCCCGCGCGCACCGCGGCGCGGATTTCCTCTTCGGTCACGTCTTCGCAGCGGCAGACAAAGACCTTGGCCATCATTCGTCGATCTCCACGTGGCCGGCGCGCGTCGCGAGATATTCGATGGCCGAGCGCGCGGCCCTCTCCCCCGATTCGCCTAACGCGGCGACATTCGCGCCGTCGATTCCGGCAAGTTCGCCCGCGACGAACATTCCCGGCGATCCGGTTTGCCCTGCTTCGTCGGAAACGATCGCGAAATGCCCAGCCCGGGCATCAAACTCCACCGCCACCCCAGCCTGCGCGGCCAACTCGTACGCGGGCACCGGCGGCTGGTCGATGACGATCGCATCCGCGTCGATACTCGTCTCGCGGCCGTCAGTCGAACGCACAAGCAGTCCAGTTACGCGCCCAAACCCGGTCGCGCGCGCGATGCGATAGCCGCGATAAACGACGGCGTGATAATCGCTGTCTTGCTCGAATTCGATAGGGGCACCCCTGTCTTCAACGATGAGCGCTTCGAGCGTCGCACCGGAAGCCGAAAGCGCGCGCGCGAAAGCGACCGAACGCGCATCGCGAACGACGATCGCCGGCCGGCGTCCCGGCAATATCGCGTAGCCATAGAACAGGCGCCGCGCTCCGCGCATGGCGATGATGCCGGGCCGATCGTTGTTCCCGATCAACGCCGGCTCATCGTTCGCACCGTTGGCGAAAATCACGGCGGACGCCTCGATCGAAAGCAGTCCCTGGGCGTCTCGCGCCACAATGTTGCCTTCCTTGTAGCGCCCGAAGACGCGCGTCGCGAGCCGCACGCTCGCCGCACTTTCGCGGATACGTAAGAGCGCGTCGGCAAGATACGACGCCGCCTCGGCACGATCGTCGTCGAGCAACCGCCCACCGGGCCGATCGTTTTCGTCAACGAGGATCACGCGTCGCCCCGCGCTTGCGGCTTGCGTCGCCGCCGCGAGGCCCGACGCGCCCGCGCCGACGACCAGGACATCGCACGCGACGCGCCGCGCCGGGGACGCGGGTTCGCGAGGCACATCCGGCAACGCGATACCGTCAGGCGTGCGTCGCACGATCTCGCGAAGCACGCGGTTGGCGGCTGGATTCGTCGCGAACAGGTGGTGGTGATCGATGAAACGCGGAAACATCAGATCCGCTCCGCGCTTGGGGTCGATCGATGCGCCGTCGCCGTGAGCCGCCAAGCCCGCGCGGCACGCTGTCAGGCACGCCGGTTCCGCCGCGCGCCCGTCGATCGTCAGATAGCAGCCGGCGCACGAGCCCGAGAAGCAGAACGATCCCCGCGGCCGGTGATATTTGAGGCTCCGCGAAAGGCGCAGCACCCCGTTGGCGTGAAGCGCCGCCGCGACGGATTCGTTCGCCCAGGCGGGATACGCGCGCCCGTTGAAGGTGATCGTCACCGGCTCGCCCCGCGCCGCCGCGTTTATCGGCGTCGGGCTCGCGTCAAGCGGTCGCATACGTCCCGTCAGATCTTTTCGGAAACGGATTTGGCTTGCGTCAGAAGCAGGAGATAGTCGCGCCCGCCGGCCTTGGAGTCCGTGCCGCTCATATTGAATCCGCCGAACGGATGCACGTCCACGAGCGCGCCGGTGCACTTGCGGTTGAAGTAGAGATTGCCCACGTGAAAGTGATCGCGCGCGTAATTCAGATGTTTCCGATCGGCCGAATAAACCGCACCCGTCAGGCCGTATTCCGTCGCATTCGCAAGCGCGACGAGATCCTCGAACGCCGTTGCGTCCGTCTTGATGATCGAGAGTACCGGCGCGAAGATTTCTTCCTGATCGAGCGTCGATCCCGGCGCGACGTTTTCGAAAACGGTCGGCGCGATGTAATAGCCGCCGTCGTTGTCGATGGCCTCGCCGCCGGCGAGCAGCTTCGCCTCGCGTTTTCCGATGTCGATGTAGTGCATCGTCTTGGCATGGGCATTTCGGTTGATGACCGGCCCCATCTGCGTATCGACGCGGCGCGGATCGCCGACGCGCAAGGCCGATGCGCGCTCGGCCACCGCATCGCGCACGCGATCGTACACCGCGGGGTGGATGATCGCCCGGCTGCACGCGGAGCACTTTTGCCCCGCGTACCCGAACGCGGACGCCACAATTCCCGCCGCGGCGCTATCCACATCGGCCGACTCGTCCACCACGATGCCGTTCTTGCCGCCCATCTCCGCAATGACGCGCTTGATCCACACCTGGCCGGCGGCGGTGCGCCCCGCTTTTTCGACGATGCCAAGACCGACCTCGCGCGAACCTGTGAAGGCGATGAACCGCGTCCGCGCGTTCGTGACAAGCTCTTCGCCGGCGGTGCGCCCTTCGCCCGGCAGGTAGTTGACGACACCCGGCGGCATGCCCGACGCCACGAGAGCGTCGAAAAACAGCCGGCCGATGAAGGGCGCGTCGCTCGACGGTTTGAGGACGACCGTGTTGCCGGCGACGATCGCGGCGGCCGTCATCCCAAGCGCGATCGCCATCGGGAAATTCCACGGCGGAATCACGACGCCGGCGCCGAGCGGAATGTAGAAGAGCTCGGGCCGCTCGCCCGGATACGGTGTCAACGCATGTGTTCTGCCTTGGAGCGCAAGCGCCTGGCGCCCGTAGAATTCCAGAAAATCGATCGCCTCCGCGGTGTCCGCGTCGGCCTCGCCCCAGGGCTTTCCGACCTCAACGACCATCGCGGCGGAATAGAGATGCTTGTTTTTACGTATGAGCGCGGCCGCATCAAAAAGAACCTGCGCCCGGATTTCGACGGGCGTCGCGGCCCATGCGGAAAATGCGTCCCAGGCCGCGTCGAGCGCTGCACGCGCCTCGGCGGCTTCGGCAACAGGAAAGCGGCCGACGATTTCGGCGGGACGCGACGGATTGACGCTTTCGATCCGCCGCCGCGCCTTGACCTCGCGCCCGGCGATGACAAGCCCCTGCTCGTCGCCAAGCGGCAGCGAATCGAGCGCGTCGCGAAACGCCCTCTGGTTTTCGGCGTCCGTGAAGTCGGTGTAGGTCTCGTTTCGAAATTCGGAGGGCATGCGTTCCTCCCTGGCGCGGCGTGACCGGAAAACGTTAGCACCCGAATTTCGCCGCTTCAAGAAACGCGCGATCGGCGGTCAATAGAAAAGGTAGATCGTCCGGTCGCTCGTTTGATGTAGAACAAACACGACGTGAATGGCCGTAAGGCCCAGAAGGTGCGCCGCGTACGCAAACCCGCGACCCTCGCGCATTTCGACCGCCTCGATCGAGCGCGCGGCCAGATATCCGAGCGGGATCGCGATCGAGAGAATGTAGCGCGGATTCGGCAACGTCGCCGCGAGAATGACCACGTACACCGCCGCGAGCACGACAAGCCGCCGTCCGAGCGCGCCGTCGCGATCGCGCCACGCCGCCATGCCGCCGTGAATCCAGACCGGCAGATTCCAGATGCCGATCATGAACGGCAATAGCGGGACGATCATTTGTTTCAGATAAAACGCTCCGCCGGGCGGAACGACGGCGATAAGCACGAACGAAAGAATGCGCTCGACCTGCGGCATCAGCGTGCCGCTCGCCGCCGCGACGAGAATCCACGGCAGCGCGACGATCGCCGGCGTCGCAAGCGCGACCCAGGTGCGCGGGTCGCGAAGCCGCGAGCGCTCTTCGCCAAGGAGGACGAGCTGTGCGAAAAACAGCACGGGCAAAAGCACGCCGTTGTATCGCGAAAGCATCGCGAGGCCGACGATAAAGCCGCAGACGATGGCGTCGCGATAGGTTCGGCTTTCGAGAAAGCGCTCCCACGCGATGACGGCGAGCGTGAAAAAAAGAAAAAACGGCGCGTCGAGGATCGCGGCCGTGCCGGCGAATAGCGTCATCGGAATCGATAGCGCGCCCGCGACGGCAAGAAAACCCGCGCGCCCACCGGCGCGATGCGTGATCCACTGATATCCGACACCGAGCGCCAGAAGCGAGCAAACAACGGCAAGGACGCGGCCCAGGCCGACGCTTGCGCCGAAGACGGCGTAATACGACGCGTAGATCACCGGCAGCACCGGTGGATGATGCGGGCCAAGCCAGTCGTTGATCGTCGCGTAGGAGGCGAAGTAATTCGCGAACCCCTTTTCGATCAGGAAGTTCGCGGCGGCGACGTTGCTTGACTCGTCGTTCCAGAAAATCATCGTCACCGCCACCGCCGTGAGGGCGGCGGCAACGGTGGCAAACCCGGCCATCCGCGCAAGCCGGGAAGGCGCGATCCGCGTGACGAGTTCGCCACCGCGGCCGGAACGGTCAACGGCAAAGAGAATCGCCATTGTCCAGGCGATCACCGCGCCAAGCGCGATGGCGAGCGCGCGCCATTCCGGCGCGTCCATGCCCCCGAGGCCCGACCACAAGACAAGTCCGGTGAGGTGCGCGCAAGCAAAACCGCTCGAGGCGACGACGAGGAATCGGGCCGGATGCGGGGAGCCGAGGATGCGCCCCATACGCCTACGCGCCGACGATCCGTTCGGTCAGACGTAACGCCTGGTCGACGACCTGATCCATGTTGGTGTAGGTGAACGACCCGGTGCGCCCCACGGTATAAACGCCTTCGTGCGCCGCGACGCGACGCAAAACGTCATCGAGGATCGGCCGGTATCCGACAAGAAACACGGGATACGCATTCCGCACGCGGATGTCGTGCGCGTGCGCGACGTCGCCGGGATCGATGAACTTCAGGCGCGCCAGATCGTCGACGCAGAGCCGATGCAACTCGTCGCCGGGCATGTTCCAGATCTCGTCGCCCTCGGTGCAAAAGACCTCCAGGCACAGGCTCGTGCCGTCGCCGGGCACCATCTCGCGAGACCAGTTCTTCGGCTCGTGGATGCGCGCGAACGTCACGTTGCGGTCAGGCACGTAGATCCACGTATCGTCGGTGACGCGCGGCCGGTTCAGGAGCAAGAAGACGCAACGCAGGCAGCGGTATTCCAGCGCGCCCTCGCCCATCGGCTCACCAAGAAAGTTCGCCAGAAGAGGCACGGGAATCGTGGAGACAATGCGGTCGCCCTCGAAGGTCGCGCCGCCCGCGGAAACCGCGTATTGCGATCCGCGCTTTTCGATCGCTTCGACGGCGTGTTTCAGGCGGATGTCGCCACCCCGCGAACGGACGCGTTCGGCCAGTCGTTGCGTGATTCGGCCAATGCCGCGGCGCGGATACATGAAGCGCGAGACGTAGGTGCGCGGCGAATCCTTCGACGGCAGCACCGCCTTGCGGACCGCCTCGGTCAGGGAAACGAGCTGGATGCGCTGCGCGGCCCATTCGGCGCTGATGCGCGTCGGATCGACGCCCCACGCCTTTTCCGTATACGGGCCGAAATAGATGTCGTATAGCGGCCGTCCGAACCGGGCGACGACCCAATCCTCGAAATTCTCCTGCGGCCCGCCGTTTCGTCCGACGACATTCAGGTAGCCGAGAACGATTTTCAGCGACTGCATCGGCCCCATGCCGAAAAATGCGTTGACCGGCCGCAGGGGATAATCCGCGAAACGGCCGTTCATGAGGATGCGGCTTTTGCGGATGACCTCGACGATTTCGCCTTCCATCAGTGCGCGGAACCAGTCGTTGATCTCCTGCTTGTCGGAAAAGAAGCGATGGCCGCCGATGTCGAACAGATGCCCGCGCACCTCGATATTGCGCGCAAGGCCGCCCACCTCGGGCGCCGCCTCAAGGACCGTCGCCTCGTTGCCCCTCGCGAGAAGCTCGTCGGCCATGGTCAGGCCGGCGAGCCCGCCGCCGAGAATGATGTATCGATGCGTCAAATGGGACTTCCGTCGTGCCGTGGACCGAAACGCCCGCGCAGGCCGTCCATCCAGCCACCAAGCGAAGCGCGGGCCTCGGCATCCGCGAAGATGGCGCGAGGGAGGTAGTATAGCAACGCCCCAGCCAATAGGAATAACGCGAACTTCGCGCGCTGCGCGAATCCGCCGTGCCGCGTGACGATGAATACGCTGTTGCGTGCGACAAAATACGCCTTTCGCGCGCGGTACGCGGCGTCACTCGGACGATCGTGACGAATCACGGCGCGGGGCTCGTAAACGCTGGCGTAGCCCGCTTTCGCAAGGCGCAGCCCAAATTCAGCTTCGTCCTGATACGCGAACAACTCCGGCGCAAGGCCGCCCGCCGCCAAAAACGCATCGACCCGCGCCGCGAACGCCGCGCCATGACCGGAAAGGACGCGGCGCGGCGTATTCCAGCGCGGTCCGTCGCGCGCGCCCTCCCCGCGCAAACGTACCGCGCGGTGGCGGAAGGTCGCCTCCCCCCACGCTCCCTCCAGGACCGACGGATCGTCCGCGCGCACGACCTTGCCGTAAACCGCGGCGACGCCCGCGCCCGCAAGCGGCGCGACGAGATTTCGCGCCGAGGCCTCGTCGATCGCGGCATCCGGATTGACGACGACGATCGCCCGCGCGCCGGCGTTCAAGGCGCGGTCCGCCAATTCGTTTACGGCCGCGCAATAGCCGACGTTTATCGGACTCCTGAAGCGGCGGATGCCATCGGGAAGGCACGACGGCGCGTCATCCGCCGACGCGTTGTCAAAAACGATGACGCGCCCGGGAAAAATCGCGGCGAGCCGCTCCGCGCAACGCACAAGCGCCTCGCCCGAATTGTGCGCGATGACGAGCGCGTACGTGGCCTCGAAAAGATCGCGCGCATCGGAGCTTGTGCCGGTCATCGCCTGGTCCGCCGCCATGCCGCCTTGCCGCCGCGAAAAAAGTCGACGAGGGCGAGGGACTGCGCCAACAGGTCAAACGCAAACGCGAACGGCAAAAGCGGAAGTTTGAGATAGTCGGCAAGCGGGCGTTGATATCGCCACAGCGCGGCGAGAATTTGATACGCCGGAACGAGAAGATACGCCACGAGCGCGATCCAGAGCGCATGCGTTTCGTATGCGACGGACGCCCACGCGGCGCAGGCGGCGAACACCAGCAACGCGGGGCGATCGAGATAACCGAGTTCAAACAACGCGCGGTCGAGGCGGAAGGCGAGCGAGTGTCGCTCGGCCCGTTCGCCGGACGCGAAATCATCGGCCTTCGCATCGGCGCGCGCCGCTGCGTCCAGAAATCCCCGCCCCCACGCACGGTGCTGGCCAAACGCGCTCGTTGCGCGCCGCGCGGCCTCGATCGTGGCGACCGAGCGTGGTTCGAACGCCACGCGCCCGCCGCCGTCATGGATCGCGAGTGTCATCTCCACGTCCTCAAGGCGCGTGTCTTGCGGAAAGCCGCCGTGCCCGTCGATCCACCGGGCCGAAACAAGATCATTGCTGCCGAGAAGCGACACGACGCGGCCGAGGCGGGACGCGCCGCATAGCGTGATGCCTTGATGTACGAGCGCCTCGATCGATGCGTACGTCGCCGCCAGGCTCGCGCCCGCGTTGCGGACATGCATCGAACCCTGTGCCGCAAAAACGCCGGGCGCGTCCATCGCGCGGGAAAGCCACGCGGCGGCATCCGGCGCCACTCTCGCGTCGGCGTCCAATACATAAATGTAGGCCGGTTCAAATCCGTCCGCGCGCGCGGCGGCGAGCCCGGCGTTCAGCGCCGCACCTTTTCCGCCCCCGTCCTCGCAAGGCACGACGGCGTGCCCCGGCCGCTTTTCGGCAAATACGCGCGCGATATCGCCGGTGTCGTCGTTTGACGCATGATCGATCACGATCACGCGCCGCTTGTCCGCCGGCCAGTTCAGATGCGTCAGGCTTTTCAGGCAGCCGCCGATCGCGTCTTGTTCGTTGCGCGCGGGGATGAGGATCAGCAGATTCTTGTGGGCGACGGCCGGGATCGGCTCGCGTTCGCGTCGGCGCATCGCGGCGCGCGTCAGCGTGATGCGCCGCCATGTGACCGCGGAAAGGTACGCGCCCGATACGAAGGCCGGCAGGATAAGCGCGGCGGCCGGCGACACAATGATCCCGAGCGCGACAGCCAGAAAGACGGTCGTCACGAGGCTGATCCTGAGAACTCGCGCGCTCGACATGCGGCGGCATCATGCCCGAAATGCGATGCGCCGCAAGCAAGGCGCGGCGTGGCGCACCAGGCGCGCCGTGCGTATGATGGTTGCGAAATGGGACGCAAGACGATTTCACGATTCGCCGCCATCGCGGTGTTTTTTCTTTGCGCGGCGATCCCCCGCGCGGCCCGCGCCGAAGCGATGGAAATCGACGTGCGCGTGCCGGATCGCGCGAGGCTCGATTTTCTCGCGTATGCGGGGTTCGATATCGCTTCGCGGCACGGCGATGTCGTGACGTTATCGGTCGATGCCTCGGAAATTCCCCGGCTTGCCGCGTGGGGTTTTGCCGTCGAATCGAAAGCAAGTCCAAAAGCGCCGACCGGCTACTACGGCTACGACGACGTGGTGGACGCCCTTTTCGACCTCGCGGCGACGCACCCCGACTCGGTCAGCGTCGGCGCGATCGGCTCATCCGAGACTGGCCGCGATATTTTCGCCGCGCGCCTTTGCCGCGCGCCGTGCGACGGGCCGCGCGTCGTGTTCGATGCCGCGATCCACGGCGACGAGAAAATCGGCACCGAGGTGCTGATGGCGCTCGTTGGCGAGCTCGTGTCCGGTAGCGCGGAAGCCGATGCGATCCTCGACGCATTCGATGTGCGCGTCATCCCGATCGCGAACCCGGACGGCCATGCGGCGCACCGTCGCGCCAACGGAAACGGCGTCGATCTCAACCGCAACTTCGCGATCAACCACGTGCCGGCCGGCGGCTCGGACACCGCCTTGAGCGAAAGCGAGACGCGCGCGCTGTCGGCGTATTACATCGAAACCGCGCCCGCGATCGCGATGCAGCTTCATTCGGGCGCCGAGGTCGTGAACTACCCGTTCGATTCGACGCCGCAACCCACGCCCGACGAGGCGTTGTTGATCGCCATGTCCGATCGCTATTCGGAGTTGTCGGGTTATCCGATCATCAACGGTTACGACTGGTACATGGTCAACGGAATCTCGGAGGAAACAAGCTACGAGGCCGGTGGCGCGCTGTCGGTGATTCTCGAGCTCTCCGTGCCGAAAAACCCCGCGGCCGCGAAGATCCCCGGTTATATCGATCGCAACATCGCCGCGATGCTCGACGCGATCCGAAGCTCGGGCGAGGGAATTCGCGGCCGCGTCACGGACGCAAAAGGCGATCCGCTCGAGGCGGTCCTCGTGGTGGACGGCCTGTGGCCGGCGTACAGCTCCGCCCAGGCCGGCACGTTCGCGCGCGTCGTCGGGCCGGGCGAACATCGCGTATTCGTTCATGCGAACGGGCACGCGAGCCGCGTGCTCTCGATCGACACCGCAAGCGGCCCGGTGGACGACCTGGAAATTGCGTTGCCGGCACAAGAGCATGAGCCGGAGCGATCGGCGATCCGCGTGATGATGACGGACATGAACCGGCCCTTCGCCGATTTCGACAACACGACGCTGCCGCACGATGCGCTGTTTCTTCCGGACGGGCGTTCGTATTCGATCGGCGGCGGCGGCGCGCTGATGCTCGATCTCGGTGAGAGCCTCTCCACTTCGCCCGAGATCGATCTGACCGTCTTCGAGGACGAATCCGATGGCGCGGACGACTACGAGGTCCTCGCCTCGCCCAATCGCGACAGCCCGTTCACGTCGCTCGGAAACGGCACGGGGACGTCGAATTTTACGCCAGTTCTCAAGTCCGGTTTCCGATACGTGCTGATCCGCGACAACGGAGATCGCATCGCCGGCGAGAGCCCCGGCGCGGATATCGACGCGGTCGTGCTGGCCGAACATTGCCTGGCGCCCGGCGTTCACGCCGAAGCCGATCCGCGTAACGGCGTGGCGCCGCTGTCCGTTTCGTTCACCGGGCACATCGTCGTGGACGCGGCGTGTCTTACCGGCTTTGAATGGGATTTCGGTGACGCCTCGACAAGCGACGAACAAAACACGATGCACATATACGACCAGCCCGGCGAATACGTCGCGACGCTGACGGCAACCGGACCGCGCGGTAGCGCATCCTCGAGCGTCGCGGTCATCGTTCTCGAGCCCGGCGCGGACGACGACCCGGATGACGATATCGCGGACGACGACGATGATTTCGGCGACGACGATGATAACGACAGCGGCTGCGGATGCTGATGCGACTACGATAATCGCCATGTCAGAGCCGCGACCGCAAGGGAGCGGGCGGTTCCGTGTCTGCACGAATCGCGTCCACCGAATTCGCATTGACGGAGGACTTCCATGAAACTCTACGACGCCACGGCCAAGCCCGCGATCATCGGCCGGATCGAATACGGCGAGGACCTTTTCGACGCGCTCGATCAAGTCGCGCGCGAGCGAAAACTCCAAGCCGCGGAGATTCGCGCGTTGGGCGCGCTGACGCGCGTCGCCGTCACCGAATGGGACCACGAACGCAAGACCTACCGCGATCCGCTCAACGGCGTGGGCCTGCACGAGGTGCTGATGCTCTACGGCAACCTCTCCCGGCGCGACGGCGAGCCGTTCTGGCACTGCCACGTCACGGCGGGCGCACTCGAAAACGATCGCACGAAAATCGTCGCCGGGCACTTGCTGTCGGCGACGGTTTACGCGCTGGAGTTTGTCATCACCCCCTACCACGCCCCGCCGCTTGAGCGCGAGTTAGACGAGAAGACCGGCCTGTTTTTGTGGAAGTGATCGCGCCGATCAATCCGGTTCGATCAACACTTCCTGACCGCTTTCGCGCGACGCGTTGATGGCCGACCGTATCCGCCCGATCTCGTGCGCCCATTCGATGCCGAATCGAGGCGCGGTGCGCGCGCGGACGGCGCGCACGATATCGGCCGCGCTCGCGGCGAACATCGCCTCCACCCCAAGCGGCAGATCTCCGAGCGGCGCGTCGAGAGTACCGCGAATGTAGCGCGAATACGGCGCGCGGCCCTCGCCTCCCGCGAGATGCGCGCCGAACAAATAACCGTCCGTTCCCGAAACCTCGAACGAAATGTCCGGGGCCGGATTGATGGCCGCCTCTGTCGCCGGCGTCGTCGCGTAAGCGGCGAGCGCGGACGCGTCGAGCGGCGGGCGCGCGCGAACGATCGCCTCAAAACATCCGAACCGCCCGGCGCCGCGCTCGATATTCGAGGCCCACGCGATAAGCATCGCGTCATCTCTCCCATGCGTTACGTGCAACGAACGCACGGGGCCGATCAGGTGCATGAGCGGCAGGGCGTCGAACACGTCTTCCCACGCGGACGCGACGCCGATGGTTGCCGTCGCGATCGCCCGCGCGAAGAGCGTCTGGACATCGCCGATTGCATCCCGATCGAGGTCGTCCCGCGCACGTTCGGCAGGCGTCGCATAAAACACGGGGGAATGGAGTCGCAGCGGCACACGGCGCTTGCGCGCCTCCTCGAGCGCCTGCGCATCGGCCTCCGATGTCACCGCCGACGCACGCAGACCGACCGGCACACCGGCCTCGAGCAGGAGCGACGCGGCCTTCACCGCCTGCGGCGCCGGGATGTCGATTTCCACAAGACCGATGCTCTCGTCGTCGATGATCTCCTCGACGCTTGCGAATCGGCGCGCCAGTCCGTGCGTCGCCGCGAATTCGTCCAAGGCGTCGCCGGGATCGCCGGCGCCCACAACGGCAACGCCCGCGGTCTTGTAGGCGGCGATCCAGCGCTCGGCCGCCCGGCCAAGGCCCCAGAGCGCCACGCGCATATCGTCGCGTGCGCTCACGGCAAAAACCGCCCGCGAAGGATCATCACGAGACGGCGACGATCGACATCGCGCACCATGCGCCGCACCAACATCGCGCCGCGCGGATCGGTGAGAAAAACGCTGCGCGCGTCACGCATGGCCTCATAGGCGCGTTCGTCGCCGCCAAACAGCCGAAAGACGAACGAAGCAAACCCGACCAGCCGCCCGACAAAGGCGTCCGGCAAGGCAAGCCCTGCGCGCATGACGGAATAGGCGATCGACGCCCGAATACGCGCACCCGCCGGACTCATTGATGAGCCTTTCGGCGGCATTCCCAATTCGCCATTCGCAATTCCCAATTCAAATCGCTTCCTCGCCGGTAACGGTGGCGGGATCGACGACCTGCCGGGTTGCGTTCGAGACGTACGCGGCGAGTGCGGCTTGCACAAGATGCTTACCCACCGACGGCTCCAGGCGTGGCGCACGAAACGCCCGTAGCGCGTCGATGAAATCGTGCGTGCTGCCGATGAAGCTTTCGAGCCAGTCGTCGGAAACGTCGTCGAAACCGTAGGTGCGGCCGTCGCGTTCGAGCACGACCGCCGGCTCGTCGAAAAGACGCGCGGTGCAGCGCGTCAGGCGGATCGTCCCCCGCGTTCCGACAAGCTCCAGCCGCTCGTCCGCGCCGTAATACTTCGAACGCACGCGCAGGTTCGGTAAAAAGGCGGCGTCGAACGTGGCGAGCGCGGGCGAGTCGCGGAATGTGATGTTGATGACCGCCGGCGCGTCGATGACCGCAAGCGAGCGATCGACGTTTGCCTTCACGCCCGCGATCGGTCCGAACAGGTCCACCAGCATCGAAAATTTGTGATAACCGTCGTCGTAGATCGTCGCGCCAGGGCCGCCGCGCACGGGATCAAGCCGCCACAGCCACGCGGAAAGCGGCACGCGCCAACCGCCCGACGCGGCGCCGAGTCTGGCGCGCGCGGTCAACACCTCGCCGATCTCGCCGGCTTCGACGAGCTGTTTCAGACGCACGAACGGCGGATAGAAAATGAAGTTCTCGAAAACGCGCAGCGTCACCCCGGCATAGTGGCACGCCCGCGCCATCTCGTCGCATTGCTTGGCGGTGACCGCCATTGGCTTTTGCACGCTGACGTGCTTCTTCGCCCGCGCGGCGGCGACGACGAGCGCGGCGTGCGTATCGTGCGGCGTGAGAATCTCCACGGCGTCCACCGCGGGATCGGCGAGCAGCTCGTCGTATCGCGTGTACGCGCGCGGCACGTCCCACTCAACGCGCCGGCGTTCGAGAAGCGCCTCGTCCGTGTCGCAAATCGCAACGACGCGCGCATCGGCGCGCCGCCGGTAACCCGGGACATGCATATCCGCGATGCGGCCGCAGCCGACGATTCCGATACCGAGCGTTTCTTTCATGGACCGGCGACGAGTGTTAACAAGGCGCGAACGATAGCAACGCCCCCGGTGAATGCAAATAAGACGACGCGCCCTCGCTTGAAGCGCCCCCTCATCTGACCTATGCTTTCGCCAAGTTCCGTCATTTCAGGTGCTTATCCCATGATCGACCAAAACGTGCTCGCGCGGCTGCATTTGTCGGCCGTGCTCCAGAATCTCGAGGACGTCGTCGCGTTTGACGACGAGGCCCGGGACATCATCCGGGGCTGGAACGAGGTCTTGCAGTTTTCCTGCCCCGGCGGCATCGCGGCGCATCTGGAGATCGGCGACGGCCGCGTGCGCTGGCATGCCGGACGCACGAAGCGCCCGACGGTGCACCTGCATTTCCTGTCCGCCGAGCATCTCAACCGGACGTTCGCCGGAACGGGCGGTTTCAGCATGCCGATCCCGCTGCGCGGGCTGACGCGCCTGAAAGTGCTGAAGGGTTTTGACAAGCTCGCCAAGCGGATGGAGCATTACCTCAAGCCGACGCCGGAAATGCTCAAGGACCGTAAGGTTTTCGAATTTCATGTCGGCCTCTTGCTGAACACGGTGACGTTCGGGCTTTCGCCCGTCGCGGAGCACGATGAAAAGGCGCGCCTGGCGGCCGCGTCGATCCGCGACGGCATCGGCCTGATCCACATCCCGAACGGTCCCGCGGCGCACGTGGTCATTAAGGGTGGACGGCTCTTCCCGCAAAAGGGCATCGTCGAAAATCCGAGCATGATCATGGAGATCGCCGATCACGACACGGCGTTCGAGCTCTTCGGCGGCGAGGGCGACGCAATGGCGCTTGTCGGCTCCTGCCGTCTCAAAATCAAGGGCTTCGTGCCAATCGCGGACAAGTTGAACGCTGCTCTGGACCGCCTGCCGGTCTATCTGAGTTAGGAGACGATCATGGCGACCGAACCCTCCCACGTGGACGAGATCGAAACCAGGGCCGCGGCCACGATCGCGGCGCCGGTGGAAAAGCTGCGCACCTTCGACAAGAACATCGAAACCTTCGTCAAGGCGACCCGGCTCATCCCCCAGGGCATCTACGGCCACCAGAGCCCCGCCCTGATGGTGCCGGGGTCGTTTCCTTATTATGCCGCCTGGGGCAAAGGCGCGCGTTACACGGACATCGACGGCAATACGTTCATCGATTACATGTGCGCGTACGGGCCAATGGTCATCGGTTACGCGAACGACGAAGTGAACGCGGCGGCGATCGAAGCGTTGCAAGAAGGCGACTGCTTCAACCACCCGGGCCCGCGCATGTTGAAGCTCGCCGAGCGGCTGACGACGCTCGTGCCCTTTGCTGGGTGGTCGGTCTTCGCAAAAAACGGAAGCGACCTGACGACATGGGCGACGCTGGTCGCGCGCGAGCACACGGATCGCTCGAAGATCGCGATGGTTCGCGGTACGTATCACGGCGCGCACGCGTGGTGCACGCCGGGGCACGGCGGCGTCATTCCGGAAGATCGCAGCAACATGCTGTTTTTCGACTGGAACCGCGCCGACCAGCTCGCGGACCTCTTCAAGACGCAGGGCGGCCAAATCGCCGCCGTCATCATGACGCCCTACCACCACCCCGCGTTCGGCGAGAGCGTGCTGCCCGCGCCGGGTTTCTGGCGCGAGGTGCGCGAGCTTTGCGACAAGAACGGCGCGCTTTTGATCCTCGACGATGTGCGCGCGGGCTGGAGGCTGTCGATTCACGGCTCGCACGACTTTTTCGGTTTCGTGCCGGACATCGCCGTGTATTGCAAGGCGATCGGCAACGGTTTTCCGCTGTCAGCGGCGGTTGGCAAACCGGAGCTCAAGGCGGCGGCGAGCCGCGTGTTCCTCACAGGCAGCTACTGGAACGGATCGATGTGCATGGCCGCCGGCTTGAAGACGCTGGAAATCCTGGAGCGCGACGCGGGCATCGCGGCGATGTTCGCGATGGGCGAGCGGCTCGGCAAGGGGCTTTCCGAACTTGGCGACCGCTACGGATATCCGATGAAACTCACTGGCCCGGCGTCGATGCCGTATCTCGTGCTCGAGGACGACGCGGATCTCTATAAGGTGCAGCGATTCTGCGCCGAGGCGACGCGGCGCGGCAGCTATCTGCATCCGCATCACAACTGGTTCTTGTCCGCCGTGCACACCGAGGCCGATATCGACGAGACGCTGAATCACGGCGAGTCGGCGCTCAAGGCGATGCAGGCCGGATGACGCGGCCGGAATGACGATGTTTTCCGCATCCGCGTTTTTCGATCTCGCTGAATTCGAACACCGCGCGCTTTTCGACGGCGACGCGCCCGTGTGGACCGCGCTCGATCGACTTTCGGGCTACCTTGCGGCGTTGTTCGAGGGCGATTGGGCGCTGAAGGGATTTGTCGGCCTTGTTCAGGAACCGCTTGTCATCCTGAACGGCGAGGTCGTACTCGAGGGAAATATCGCGCTCGTGCCGACGAAAAAGGGTTCGGTCACCGTACACATCGACGACGAGCCCAAGCCCGAGGCGGCCGTGATCCAGGCGGGCGCGTACCTCTTTGACGACCGTGTCATCATCGGGCCGGGAACCGTGGTGGAGTCGGGCGCGCTCATCAAGGGGCCGACCGTCATCGGCGCGCGCGCCGAGGTTCGCCAGGGCGCGTATTTTCGCGGCGATTGCCTGGTCGGCGACGAGGCGCTCGTGGGGCACGCGACGGAGATCAAGAATTCGATCATGTTGAACGGCGCCAAGGCCGGTCATTTCGCGTATCTCGGCGACTCGATCCTCGGACGCGGCGTCAATCTTGGCGCGGGCACCAAGCTCGCCAACCTGAAGATCACGCCGGGCAGCGTTCGCGTCCGGACGCCGGACGGCGAGCGGCACGACACCGGGCGGCGCAAGCTCGGCGCCATCCTCGGCGACGGATGCGAAACCGGCTGCAACGCCGTGACCTCTCCCGGCACGCTGCTCGGCCCGTCGTCGTGGATCATGCCGTGCGTCAATCCGCCTTCGGGCCTTTACCCGAAACGCAGCGTCATTTCCTTCGCGGAATCCGCGGTCAGCGTCCGCACGCCCGGATCGTAATGCGGATTCGCGGTGTCGGCATCCGCATCGTGCCGATCCCCAATGTGCCGGGCGATACCCCGTGGGAGTCGATCAGCGACGCGGAGCGCCGGATCGCGAAGACGCGCACGGATTCCGCCGCGTTTCTCGCCGGGCGCGCGGCGGCGCGGCGCGCGGTGCTTGCGGCTTACGGACGAAGCGACACGGACCCCTTCCACGTCGAGATTTCCATCGACGCATCCGGCGCACCCACGGCACGGCACCTCGGCGCGCCGTCGTCGGATGTCGTTCAACTGTCGATCGCGCACGACGGCGGCATCGCGATCGGCGTCGCGCTTGTCGAGTCGGCCGACGATGCTGGGGCGGAAGACAGATGAGCGAGCCGATCATCCCGATTTTCGACGCGGCCCGGCAATATGCCGCGATCCGCGAAGAGATCGACGCGGCGGTCGCCGAGTGTCTCGCCGGCGGCCGGTACATCCTTGGCGAGCGCCTCGAGCATTTCGAAGCGGCGTTCGCCAAATTTGCCGAAGCGCGCCACGCGATCGGAGTCGCAAACGGCACCGACGCGATCCGTCTCGCGCTCGAGGCTTGCGGCGTGCGCCGCGGCGCGGACGTTTTAACCGTGCCGAACACGGCGATCCCCACGGCGATGGCGATCGCGGACATGGGCTGCTGCCCGATCTTCGTCGATGTCGACGAACGCTCGTGGAACATGAACGCGGAGTTGCTCGGGTCGGCCGTGACGGATCGGACCGAGGCGATCGTGCCGGTGCACCTCTACGGCCGGCCGGCGGATATGCCGGCCATCATGGCAATTGCGGACGCTCGCGATCTGACGGTGGTGGAGGATTGCGCCCAGGCGCACGGCGCGCGAATCGCGAATAAACCGGCCGGCGGCTTCGGCCGCGCTTCCGCGTTCAGCTTTTACCCGAGCAAGAATCTCGGCGCCGCGGGCGACGCCGGCGCCGTGACGACACGGGACGATGTGGTGGCGCGCGACGTACGCTATCTGCGTAACTACGGACAGACCTCGCGTTACGAGGCTGCCGTGCCGGGCATCAACAGCCGGCTCGACGAAATACAAGCGGCGATCCTTTCGGTCAAACTTCGCCATCTCGGCGCATGGAACGCGAAACGCCGTGAGATCGCGGCGCGATACGATGCGGCGTTTGCCGAACTGCCGCTTCGCCGCCCGGCCGATCCCGACGGCGCGACGAGCGTTTACCATCTGTACGTTGTCGCGACGCCGGAGCGCGACCGGCTCGCCGAACATCTCCGTACGCACGCGATCGGAACGCAGGTCCACTACCCCATTCCGATCCATCGGCAGCCCGCGTTCGCGGAGCTTGGCTATCGGTACGGCGCCTTTCCCGTTGCCGAGCGGCTTTCGCGCGAGATTCTGAGCCTGCCGCTGTTCCCGGAGATGACCGACGGCGAGATCGAGCGCGTCATCGCGGGCGTACGCTCGTTTTTCGGATGAACGTTTGATCCGCGTCGCCCACCTGCGCGATACGTTCCTGCGCCGCACGGAAACATTCATCTACGATATCTACACGCGCCACAAAACGGTGGAGGCGGTTTTCCTCTGCGAACGCACCGCGAACGAGAGCAACTTCCCCACGGCGAACGTCTATTCGCTGGGCAATGAGCCTTCCTGGCGGCGCCGCCTCAACGACCTTCAGCGCGGGATCCTCGGTGAGATTCCATTCTACACCGGGTCGGCGCGAAGCCTCCGGGCCACGCTGCTGCACGCGCACTTCGGGCAAACGGGTTATTACGCGCTTGCCACAAAACGGAAACTCGGCATTCCGCTCATCACCAGCATTTACGGACATGATGTCTTCGAGGTGCCGTCGGTTCCGAAGTGGAAAAATCGTTATGCGGCCATGTTCGCCGGCACCGACCTTGTCCTTGCGCTATCCGAAGACATGCGCCGTGACCTTGTCCGCCTGGGTTGTCCGGAGGAAAAAATCGAAATCTATCGCCTCGGCATCAATCTTCGCGATTTTCGCGTCACCGCGCGCCCGGAACGGCCGCCGCGCATCCTGACCGTGGCGCGCTTTGTCGAAAAAAAGGGGCTCGAATTTCTCATTCGTGCGGTCGGTATCCTGAACGTTCGCGGGAAGACGGTGCCGCTTCGGATCATCGGCGAGGGGCCGCTGCGCGGACGGCTGGAGGCGCTTGTCGCGGAGCTTGGGCTTGGCGATCAAGTGGAATTCGCTGGAGTGCTGCCGTTCGATCGCCTGCCCGGCGAGATGGAAAACGCGGATATTTTCTGCCTGCCGAGCGTGACCGACCAGTTCGGCGGCAAGGACGAAATCAGCATGGTCCTGAAGGAGGCGATGGCGACCGCGATGCCGATCGTCACGACCATCCACGCGGGCATTCCCGAGGTCATCACCGACGGGCAAACGGGCCTGCTCGTGCCGGAGCGCGATACGCACGCGCTCGCAACCGCGCTTGGGCGGCTGGTGGCGGACGCGGAGCTTCGCCGGAGGCTGGGGCTTCTGGGACGGCGGCTGGTCGAAAAGACGTGGGACATCGACCGCCAGATCGAACGCCTCGAGGACATCTACCGGCGCGTGGCGGCAAGCCGATGAAGCTGCCCTATCCGTATATTCCTCCCGAGGACACGCCGCCGAATCCCGATCCCGGCCTCGTGTCGATCATCATTCCCACGTACAACTGCGCCGCGACGCTGCCACGCGCGATCGCGTCGCTGAAGGCGCAGACGTATCCGCGCACGGAGATCATCGTCAGCGACGACGCCTCGACCGACGACACGGCGCGCGTCGTGTGCGCGCTTGGCCTCACGTATCTGCGGCAGGAGAAAAACGCCGGCGCGGCCGTCGCGCGGAATGAAGGCGCGCGGGCGGCGAAAGGCGACATCTTCTTTTTCGCCGAGGCCGACGGCTACTACGACGCGGACTACGTCGAAAAGATCGTGCGTCATCTGCATCTGCCCGATGTCGTCGGCGCGACGAACGTCGGCCGGCGCGTGTGGACCGATCGCGACAACGTGCTGGTGCGTCATCAGAATGATCTTCTCGAAGCGGCGGGTGATCTCGTGCTTGCGGGAAAGCGCGGCACCGGCGCCTGGGCTTTCACGCGCGACGCGTTCTTTTCGGTGAACGGCTACGACCCGGTGTGCCGCATCGGTCAGGACGTGGATCTCGTGCTGCGCTTGCTTGCGCGCGGCGGACGCACCGTCGTCGGCGGGCGATCGACGCTCTACCACAAGGACCCGGACACGCTGCGCGCGTACATGCGACGCGCGTATCGCGGCGCGCTGCACTCCGGCGTGGTCGCGGCTCGTTGGCGCGGATTGTCGGGCGGGTGGCAAAAGCTGTTCTACACGATCCGCTTCGCGCTCATTGCTGCGCTGCCGCTGTACGCCGCCGGCGCGTTCGCCTGGCATCCGGTGTTCTGGCTGCCATTTGCCGCCGGTATCGCGTATCTAATTTTCGAGGATCGCACCACGACGCGCGCGCTGTACCTCACCGCGAGGCGCGGAGATGTCGCGACATTCATCGCGACGCCGTCGCTGCTTTATCTACGGCGGCTTGCGATCGGCTGGGGGCGTGTGAATAGTTTTTTACCGCAAAGGCCGAAAGAATAACCGACTTCGCGTCCTTCGCGTCTTCGCGGTGAAATGAAACGTTTACGATTCCGGGATAACGAGTTCGAGGTGCGTTCCGCCGATCTGAATCCGCGCGCCGGTGAACAGCGGCGCGGTCGTGACGCGCCCACCCTCGACGAGGGTGCCGTTGGTGGATTCGAGATCGCGGATGGTGAGATTCGCGCCGTCGCGGAGGATTTCGGCGTGGCTGCCGGAGACGAGCGGGTCTTTCAGGCGGATGTGGTTGCGGCTGCCGCGGCCGATCGTGGTCGTAGCCGCGAGAAGTACGATCTTCTTGCCTTTTTCGTCGCCGTTCATGATGACGAGGAACGGCTCGGGCGAATCGAACGCGCGCGAGCGCGGCACGGCGCCGCCCTCCGGCGTCTGGTGGATGATCGTGACGTCGGTTTCCTTCTCGCTCATCGCCTGACTCCAGGGGATCGCGGCGCGCCCGTCATCTTGCCAGAAGCCAGATGATGACGGCGATACCGGCGACGACGGCCAGCCCGATCCACAAGAACGAACGATTCGAGCCGCCCGCGCGCGGCGCGATCGGCGTGTTGTTCCGGTACGTGCCCGGCGCGATGGTGTGGTTCCACTTGTTTTCAGGGTTCTGTTTGCGGATCGCGCGCTCCAGGCGCTCGGCGCGGGCCGCGGCGGATACGAGCGAGTTCTCGTCGATCGCCAGCCCCGCGTCGCGCGCGGACGAAAGGCCGCTTTCGGCGCCGCCGGGGGCGGTGGCCCTGGGGGCGCCCTTGAAGTCGATGCGCGTCGTGGAGGCGTAGTCCTCGAGCGGACTTGTTTCGACCACGCGGATCTTCTGCGCGACGACCTGGATGGTGTCGCCCGGATTCAGCGGCGTCGCGCCCTGAATGCGCGCGCCGTTCACAAAGGTGCCGTTCGGGCTGCCGAGGTCTTCGATGACAAGCCCGCCACCGGCCTCGATGTCGATCGAGACGCGCGCGTGCTTTCGCGAAACGGCCGCGTCATTGACGCGCACCTCGCACTCGGAGCTGCGGCCGATCGTCACCTCCGCCACGACGGGGAACGACGCCTCGCCGCCCTCCGCGTCCCGCATGACCAGCCGAATCATGGTTTGCCGCTCGCCGACATTTCGGATCATGAATAGCGAACCACGATTTGCGGCGCAAGCCTTCCATGTGCGGCGCGAAGTGCAAAGGAAGCCGCACAAGGTTCACGATGTGCCATCATCGTTGTCGCCGTGTCGAATTTTTTCTAAGTCACGGCGCCGTCGGGGGATACACGCGGACATACCCGATTCCGGGCGCTTCTCCAGCAGGCCCCCCGACGATCACGTGCTGAGTGCCGGTGGAGTCGACGGCGACCCCGTTTATTTCGTCGCGAAAATAAGTCGAACGGAACGGGCAAGGCGCCGAATCGGCGACGACGTTGAGCGCATCGTCGATTTCGAGTCTGTCCAGACATTCGCGGTAGATGACGGCGACACTACGGTTGGAATCCCACGCGACAAAAGACTCAGTGGCATTATCGAAAGACTGAAGCGTGAAGGCGCCGGTTCGATTAGACGCATAAAACATGTGTTCGCCGAAACCCGATGCCGTGACGGCGTTGAAGACGAGATGAATGTGCCCATGTTCGTCCGTCGCCAGATGTGCGCGTCCGAAAGCCTTCGGGTAGCGGAACAACGGCGGCCACCGTGAACCGGTTTTCGCAATGAGATATGAGCCCAAGTTTGCGTCATCGTATCGTTTGTAAGCGATGTACGCGACGTCGTCCGGACCGAAAACGAAATCCGCGACGAGTCCCGTTCCGACATGCGGGATCGGTTCATAGCTCCAGTTGCCGGCCTGTCGATGCGCCATGTGCCAGGCGCCGGCGGCATCATCGGAAAACGCGACATAGATCTCGTCATGCGAGTCCACGGCGACGAAGCCTTGCGACGCGACCGGGTGTTCGAGAGACGAATTAATGGATTCGCCTTGCCAGTCACCTGAGGAATTTGTCGAATAGACGAGGTGCTCCCCGTCCCTGTATACGATGTGTGCATTTCCGCCTTGGTCCGCCGCAATCGAGATTCGATCAAGCTGCGTTGAATCGGCGTATCCGACGATCTGGCCGATCCATTCGTCGTTCGGATTGCCGATATATCGAATCGTGTCGTCACCCGCGACGGCCGCGAGCATGATCTCGCCCGACGGACCGAAAGCAAAATCAATGGTTTGGTAGAACGGCTGATCGGTCAACGAGTTCACCGACGTTCCCGAGCCCGTGGAACGCAACAACATCGGCCCTTCGATCCACTCGAAGTAGCTCACCGCCCAGTCGCCCGAGAGATCGCCCGCATAAAAAAGAAAGTTCGGATCCGTTCCGACCGGCCATTCGCGAACTAACGTCTTTGCTTTGCCCGAGGGACCAAATTCCGTTTTCCAAAGTCGCGAACCCAGCTGCGCCCCGGACTGTTCGTCCAGGTAGGCGATGGCGGCCGTAGCGCTTCCCCACTCAGCCGTGCCGATATTGTCGAGATCGCGGTCGTAAAAAAAGCGGTCGATACCGAAACGGCGCCACGTTCCATTTTGAAATACAGCGATCCAGCTTCTTGCGTCCGAAGCGCCCCAACCCGATACGTAGACGAGCGCGATCTCTCCTTGTTTGTCTCCGAGCAGCATTTTCGGATGAGAGATCGCCCCGAAATCGATCGTTTCGTTCGTCCAGTTCGCATCTGATTTCGAAAGGTGTTCCAGGTTTACCCAAAAACCGAAGTCCGACAAAGATGCGATGTGAACGTCGCCACCAGCGTTAATGGCGATGTCGATATGGACTCCCGCGAACGCTGCAAAAAATGGCGACCACCCTTGGAAATCCCTCAGAACTTCGACTGGCCAGGAATCGAAATCAGGCGGAGTCGGGGTTGCGTACCGAAGATCGAAGCCGCTACTGCTCTGCCAAGCGATGTGCGGAATGCCATCGCGTCCTACCGCGATCGCCAAATTGTATTGGTAAACGGGCCCGTTTTTGGATATCTCGAATGTGTCCCATTGGCCGCCAAAACAACCGACGGCATACTTCAATTCGCGTGCGGCGCCGCTGTAAACGACATGAAACAAACCGTTGTCGCTTATCGCAAAGCGGGCGACGACGACGTTCGACGCAAGAATTTCGAACTTGCGAGGTTCGAAGGCGCCGGGTGCCGCGGATTTCGTTTCAGACTCAATTTCATATAGACGGAGCTCGCCGCCGCTATTTACGAGCGCATAGAGTGTACCGTCCGGCGCCTGCTGAATTTCCGCGCCCAGATCGCTTCCACTCCGCGCGGCGATGGCGCAATGCTCCCCCGGAAATGGCGACCCGCTTCTTTGCATGTAGGAGGAACAGATTCCGAGCGACGGTTGCGGATCAGAAATCGGAGTACAGGTAAAGGGAAAGATGGAATCATCGGTATCGTCGTCGCTGTCGTCGTCGCTGTCGTCATCGAATCGATCGTCGTCGGCGTAGTCATCGTCAAACGCATCGTCGTCGTCCGGCCCGGACACCGTGTCACTTGCGCCGTCGTTTGCGTCAAAGACGTCATCGTCATCGTCGGTTATTGCGTCGTCGGTTGTTGATGCGTCGACGCAACCGGAGATCGGGAACGCCACGATCAACACGCCGAAGGAAAGCCACAGAAATTGAACAGCGCGCAAATATCCTTCGTGCCGGGACAGGTGATCGATCCCAAACGAATAAGGATGAACCGCCATTGTGCCACCCAACCACGAATACCTTGGACAAGAGTACCCGCGCACGCGTCCAGCGTCCACCGAGTACAGCATCGATCGTGTCGCCGACTGGCCGTTCCCTCCCCCGCGCGCTGTGCTAAGATGCGCGCGCTCTTTTTCCATTTCGGGGTGCGTGCCATGAAGCGGGGCTTTTTCGCGGCTCTGGCCGTGTGTTGCGCGATTTTCGCGGCGGGGTGCGACGACCATTACGATTTCGAGGACCAGGCGGACGCCTCGATGTCGCCGATCCACGTGGATCAGACGTTTTTCCGCGACGATTTCGGACGTTACCTCTACATCAACGGCGTGAACCTCTCGGGCTCCACGAAGGTGCCGGCGGTGACGGACCCGGTGAGCTATGTCGGCAAGCCGTTTCCGCTTAAAGAAGCAGACGCGAATTTCAAGATGCTGCGAAAGCTCGGATTCAATTCGATCCGCCTGCTCTTGATGTGGGAGGCGATCGAGCCGTACGAAAAGGGCGAATACGACCTGGAGTACCTGGACTACATCGAAAAGGTCGTCGCCAAGGCGGAAGAGCACGGCATCTACGTGCTGATGGACATGCACCAGGACATGTTCTCGCGCTTTTTATTCCGCATGTTCGACGACGGCACGGATCAGATGGGGCTTGTCGATCCGGACGAGATCGAGCGCGCGGAGCCATACGGATTCAACAACCGCGTCGGCGGCGACGGCGCCCCGCGCTGGGTTGTGCAGACGTGCCTGCCGGAGAAGAACGTGGACGGGCCGGAGTGGGGCCTGCCGTGGACGGAGGTGTCGAGCGCGACCGCCACGAGCGACGTGCTGCCGTTCACGAGCTGGTTCATCAACATGGGCACGAGCGTGGATATCAACCGCTGCTTCGCGGCGCTGTTCGCGGGCGACGCCGTGTGGCCGGGCTATTATATCGGCGAGCAGAACGTTAAGGACTACCTGCAGGAGGCGTACGCCGAAAGTTGGCGGCAGGTCGCGGCGCGCGTCGGCGGATATCGCAATGTCATCGGCTACGATGTGATGAACGAGCCGGGCGGCGTGTTCATCGCGCTGACGCTCTACGCCCTGCTCTACGAGGCCGGAAAGTCCGCGCCCGCGGGTGACCTTGACGAGGCGCTTGCGCTTTCGGTTCTCGACGGATTCATCGAAACGCTGATGGACCGGGGCATGTCGCTCGATCAGGCGGAGCTGCTGCGCGCCACGTGGGTCGATTACGATCTGCTTCCCAAGCGCCTGGCCGACATGCGCGCGCGGGGATTCGCGCCGGACGAGAAATCCGCGGCGCCCTATCGGCCTGATGTCAACGCCGTGCTCGCGCTGAACACGAACTTCAACCGCCATTACATGCAGCCGTTCCATGAGCGCGTCGGGAAGGCGATCCAGGAGGCGGACCCGGATGCGACGATCTTCATCGAGCAGGTGCTTGGGCTGCCGGATCGCGGCATCGCGGGTTTCTGGGCGGAGCCGATGTTGCGTCCGGCGGGATTGAACTCGGTCGCGTACGCGCCGCATTTCTACACGGACATCTACCCGGAGCTCGGCTTCAACGTGCCGCCGCGCGAGTTCACGGTCGACGAAAAGCGCTTCCGCGATTACCTGCCGGGCATCGAGGACGCGGTCAGCTCGGTCGACTTTTCGCTCGGCAAGCCGCCCGTGGTGCTCGGAGAATTCGGCACGTATTACAACTTCGGCGGCATCGAGGAGTCGATGAAAAACAAATACATCGTCTCGTCGGCCGTGCTGAATCCGTATTACGAAGCGTACGAGGAACTGCTTTTGCACCGCATGCTGTGGTGCTACTCGCCAGAAAACGATCCGGTGAACGGCGACGGATGGAACAAGGAAGATTTCTCGATCCTCGGGCCGGATCGCAAACCGCGCGCATGGATTGCGTATTCGCGCACGGCGCCGCGCTTCACGAGCGGGCGACTGCTTTCGATGCATTTCCACTCGCCGATGCACTATTTCGAGCCGCGTGACGGCGAACAGACGCCGTACCTCGAGTTCGCCATGGAGATGGAGAGCAAGGAGACCGATGCGCCGACCGAGATCTTCGTGCCGCCGCTGCAATATCCGGACGGTTTCTACCTGGAGATTTCCGATGGCCGCGCCGATTACGATCCCGAGCGCTTCGTCGTGTACTGGTACCCGGCCGCGGACGATCCCGACACGACGCACGCGCTGCGCGTTCATCCGACGTATTCGAATTGGCAGAACCCGGCGTGGGATTATTTCTTCGACGGCGACACCGTTCGCGAGGGGCCGGGACGATGACCATGCGTATCGCGCTTGCCGCGCTTCTCGTTTGCGTTCTCGCGTGCACCGCTTTCGCGCAGGACTCCGATCACCCGATGGCCGATCGCGTGCGCCCGGCGGATGTCGTCGAGGTCAACCCCCTCGCGCCGAGCTTCGACCTGTTTTTCCAGACGTACGTGTTCGTCGCGAACGATCGCGATTTCGACCGCACCCCGCCGCTGTACGACGACAACGGGCAGACGAGCGGATATGTGCTGACGACCTTCCGCCCGGGAATCACGTGGCGGCCGGCGGCGCCCGTCGCGATCCGCTACGAGTTCGAGGTCGGTGAAAACGTGTGGAGCGCGAACGACCTTGACGTTCGCGATCCGAACGCGGCCAACGGACCGGTGATGCGTCACAAGGAGGTCTGGGGCGAGGTGACGACGCCGGGCGGCGGGGTTGGACTACGTACGGGGTATATGTACCTGCACGATCCGACGCATCTCGTGCTCGACCGCTACATGGGCGCGGGGCTGCTTTCGTACAACCCCAGCCGCGCGACAACCATTTACGCGGTGGCCGGGCAGGTACCGGACACGACCTACGAAGGCCTGGCATTCGCGCGCGACGGCGACCGCCTGGCGCGTAACAACTTCGAGCATGACGCGTTCGTTCTCGGTGCGGGCGCGCGGTTTCACGAGCACGGAAGCTTCACGATCGAACCCGCGGTGTGGACGCGCTGGGACAAGACGGAGATCGACCGCCCGCGTTTTGTCGCGAACCCGCTTCTGAACACGGTCTGGACGCCGTCGGACACCGTGCGCCTGGAGTGGGATCTCGTCGGCCAGTGGGGCGTGCACGAGCGCGCGGGGCTCGATAATCGCGACGTCAGCATCCTCGCGGCCGCGTCGCAGCTCGGTCTGACGCTGACATTCGGTGCGGTGACGCTCGAGGAGCGCGCGCTGGCGTTCACGTCGGACGACGGCGATCGGCAGGATCAATACGACACCGCATTTTCGTCGTATTCCGGGTGGTCGAAAAGCCGCACGATGATCCTGACGCTCAACTGGCTTTCCGATCACTACGACAATATCGACGAACGGGCGGCGGCGCAGGGCGCGGGGCTTGTCGTCGCGGATCAGTCCGTCAAGCTGGATCTCGGACACGCATTTCGGCTGCTACTTGTCGGCGGCGCGGGCTGGCTGCTCGACGGCGCGGCGACGGACGATGAACTTTATCTCGGCGTCGAGGGGCAGATCGGTCTCGAATTCGCGCCGTACGAAGAGCACGTGCTCTTTCATCTGATCGGCGGCGGCATGCTGCCTGGACGCGCGGGCGCGATGCTCGTCAACGAAATCGACCAGGGCGAAACCGAGCCGCTCGGCCAGGCTCAGGGTTCGATGATCATCCGCTTCTAGCCGCGGCGCGCCCGCCGCGCCGGGACATTATGGCTCGCGTCGAACTCGACAACGTCACCAAGCGATTCGGCGAGACGCTCGTCGTCGATCGCATGTCGCTTGCGGTCGAGGATGGCGAGTTGCTCGTGCTCGTCGGCCCGTCGGGCTGCGGCAAATCGACCGTGCTTCGCCTCGTGGCGGGGCTCGAAGCGGTGACGGACGGGACGATTCGCATCGGCGGCAGTGTCGTGAATGACGCGGCGCCAAAGGATCGCGGCGTGGCAATGGTGTTTCAGAGCTATGCGCTCTACCCGCACATGACGGTCTACAAAAACATGTCGTTCGCGTTGCGCATGCAGAAAACGGAGGCCGGCGAAATCGACCGCCGCGTGCGCGAGACGGCGCGCGTGCTGGAGCTCGAGCCGCTGCTTGGCCGCAAACCCGCGCAACTCTCCGGCGGGCAGCGGCAGCGCGTGGCGATGGGGCGCGCGATGGTGCGCGATCCGCGCGTGTTTCTTTTCGACGAGCCGCTTTCGAACCTCGACGCAAAGCTGCGCGTGCAGATGCGCCTGGAATTGAAGCGCCTGCACGAGCGCCTCAAGACGACGAGCATCTACGTGACGCACGACCAGATGGAGGCGATGACGCTCGCCGGACGCATCGCGGTGATGCACCAGGGCGTGGCGCAGCAGATCGCAACGCCGCTCGAAATCTACGATCGCCCGAACAATCTCTTCGTCGCCTCGTTTATCGGAAGCCCGGCGATGAATTTTCTGGATGTGAATATCGAACGCGGCGATGGCGGTATCTCTGCGCGCGCGAAGGGATTCGATTTGCCGCTGCCGGGCGCGGCCGAATCGGCCCTCGGCGAACGCGTGCTCGGCATTCGCCCCGAGAATATCCGGGCGATCGCCGATCACGACGAGCGTTACAGACCGGTGCGCGTGCGCGTGGACATTCTCGAGCCGCTCGGCGCGTCGATACTCGTTTTCGCGAGCGTTGACGGGCAGACGATTTCAGCGCTCGTGCCCGCGGGATACCCCGTGCGTCCGGGCGAGACGACGACGTTTTTCATCAACCCGGAACACACCCGGCTTTTCGACAAACAAACCGGCGCGGCGATCGCGTCGCCCCGCTATCCGGAGGGAACATGAGACGCATCGTTTTCGGATTCGTTTTCGCGCTCGCGGTTTGCGTCGCGCTTGTGGCGTGCGAGCAAAAACGTGTCGCGGTTGGCGAGAAGGCGCCCGCGCCGCAATCCCCGCCCGCGGACCCGGGTTCCTCCGCATCGCCCGAATCCGCGAAGGAGAACCTGGTCATTTTTTCGTGGTGGACGGCCGGCGGCGAGGCGGACGGTCTCGCGGAACTGATCCGTCTGTTTGAGGCGAAGTACCCGAACACGGCGGTCGAAAACGCGGCGGTCGCCGGCGGCGCGGGCACGAACGCGAAGGCGGTGCTGAAAACGCGCATGCTTGGCGGGGACGCGCCGGGGACGTTTCAGGTGCACGGCGGCTCGGAGTTGATCGACGGTTGGGTGAAGACGGGCTACATGGCTCCGCTCGACGATTTGTTCGAATCGCGCATCCCGCGCGACAAGTTCCCCGCGCAGCTTCTCGATATGGTGACGCACGAGGGTTCCATCTACTCCGTGCCGTCGAACGTGCATCGCGGAAACGTGCTTTGGTTCAACAAAAAGGTCTTCGACGACGCGGGGCTTTCGCCGCCGGGGACGCTCGAGGAGATGATCGGCGTTTCCAAAATCCTGAAAGCCCGGGGCATCACGCCGCTCGCTCTCGGGTCGCGCAACAAATGGGAGACGCTCCACCTGTTCGAGGGCCTGTTGCTGGCCGCCGCAGGCCCGGACGGCTACCGCGATCTGTTCGCGGGAAAGACGCCTTTCGACTCCGCCGCCGTGAAAGAAGCGTTGAAGCGCCTTGCGGCGCTCATGGAATTCGTCAACGCCGATCATTCCGCGTTGACGTGGGATCAGGCGTGCGGCCTGGTGCAGGAAGGCAAGGCCGCGATGACGGTCATGGGCGATTGGGCCAAGGGCTATTTTCTCGCGCAGGGCTGGACGGCGGGCGTGGACTACGGCGCGGTGCCGGCGCCGGGAACCGTGGGGCAATTCATCGTCGTGACCGACACCTTCGGCCTCCCGAAAAAAGCGCCGAATCCGGAGGCGACAAGAAACCTGCTTGAGATCATCGGATCGATCGACGGACAGGTCGCGTTCAACGTCAAAAAAGGTTCCATCCCCGCGCGGACAGACGCGCCGATGGATGCGTTCGACGCGATCGCCCGGCAGACGATGGCCGACTTCGCGAAAGACACGCTTGTGCCGAGCGCGGCCCACGGATCAGCCGTGCGCGAGGCGTTTGTCATTGCATTGAACGACGAGCTTTCCGTGTTCCTGCAAAGCAAAAACGTCGCGGCGACGGCCAAGGCGCTTATGGCCGCGGCGAAGGACGCGGGTATTTCGGAATGATCGCGTGAAAGGCGCCGGTCGCGATCGCCTTGTCGCCGCGTGCGTCTTCGCGCCGTCGGTCGCGGCGGCGCTCGTGTTCGTGTATGGCTTCATCGGCGTGTCCGCGTGGATATCCCTGACGGGCTGGAACACGTTGACGCCGGACTGGTCGTTCGCGGGATTCGGGCAATACGAGCGCCTTTTCGATCATCCGCGCTTTCGGCGCGACCTGGTGAATACCGGCGCGTTCACCGCGCTGTTCCTCGCCGGCAACCTGTTTCTTGGACTTTTGCTCGCCGCGCTGCTCGACGCGCGCCTTCGCGGCCACGCCATTTTTCGAAATATCTTCCTGTTTCCGATGTCGATCTCGTTTGTCGTCACGGGGACGATCTGGGTGTGGATCTTCAACCCGACGTCCGGCATCAACCGGCTTTTCGTGGCCATCGGGTTCGACACCGCGCGCTGGGGTTGGATCACCGATCCGCGCATGGCGCTCGCGTGCGTCGCGCTGGCGGCGGTCTGGCAGATGGCGGGCTTCACGATGGCGCAGTTCCTCGCCGGAATGCAGGGGATTTCCGGCGAAATCCGCGAGGCCGCTCGCCTGGACGGCGCAAGCGAGTGGAAAATATTCCGGCATATCCTTTTGCCGCAGCTTTGGCCGGTGACAATCGGCGCGATCGTCATCCTCGGGCATATCAGCCTGAAGATCTTCGATCTCATCTATGTCATGACCCAGGGCGGCCCGGCGCGGGCGACGGATGTGCCGGGCATCTTCATGTATGAGGCGACGTTCCGCGCGGATCAGTTCGCGCGCGGCGCGGCGATCGGCATCGTGATGCTCGTCATGGTCGCGGCGGTCATCGTGCCGTACCTCGTGTACGCGCGAAAAATGGACGCGCGATGACGACGCGCGCGATCGGCCGATTCGCCGTGTACGCGACGCTTGGCGCGGCGGCGCTTTTCTTCCTGATGCCGATCTACGTGATGCTTTCCACGGGCGCGAAGACGCTGGCCGAGGCGCAGGCCTCGCCCATGTGGGCGCTGCCGGCGGCGATATCGGCGGATGGATTCCGTACGGCGTTCGGACGATTGGCGGGCGGACTCGTGAACAGCCTTTTGCTGACGATCCCCGCGACGCTGCTATCGTCGTTTGCCGGATCGCTCAACGGCTACGTGCTTTCGAAGTGGCGTTTTCGCGGCTCGAACCTGCTGTTCACGCTGCTGCTGTTCGGGATGTTCATCCCCTATCAAAGCATCCTGATTCCGCTTGTGACGTTCATGCGCGCGGTCGGGCTCTACGATTCAATCGCCGGGCTCGTGCTCGTGCATGTGGTCTACGGCCTGCCGATCGCGACGCTGATTTTCCGCAACTACTACGCGACGATCCCGAACGAGTTGGTGGAAGCGGGCCGCGTGGACGGCGCGGGAATCATCGGCATCTACCGCCACATCTTCCTGCCCATCAGCCTGCCGAGTTTCATCGTCGTCGCGATCTGGCAGTTCACGAATATCTGGAACGAGTTTTTATTCGCGGTGACGCTGACATCGAGCCCCGCGACGCAGCCCGTGACCGTGGCGCTGCAGAACCTGTCGGGATCGATGATCAGCCAATGGAACACGCAGATGGCCGGCGCGCTGATCGCGAGCGTGCCGACGCTCGCGGTCTACGTGCTACTGGGGCGCTGGTTCGCGGGCGGCGTCCTGGCGGGGAGTGTTAAGGGATAGCGGATCGGAACTGGATCCACAGATTTCACAGATTTCACAGATTCAGATCGCCGTCAGATTGCGCTCAATGTTAAGATGGCGTCGATCGGGATTTCGAATCGATCCGTCGCCTGGAACCTGGCTGAAAAAAACAACAATTCGATACCCTCGACCGCGCCCGATGCGGGATTCAAGCGTACGACGATGTCGTCGCCCAACTCTTCTGAAACCTGTTGGGCGTACGGATGACAACGGGAGATCGCGAGAATGTCTCCGTCACGGTCGTATTCAAAGCGTAGGCTCATCGCGATTTCCGCAATTCGTTCGCTCGATTCTCGCTAGTCACACGGCGCGTATTGGTCCTCGGACCCGGCTTCCTGCTCGGGCACGAAGGTCGGGATGCCGTCCTCGAGATCGGTTTTGAAAAAGCAGCCCACGCGGTGACGTAGCGACGGGAAATACTTGTAGACGAAATGCCCGTCCTGCCCGCCTTCGGGGGCGGGGTATTGCGCGGTGACGGCCGTCATCGGGTTCCCGTGCAGATCGAACTCGTTGCCGCTGATGCCGGCATCCTCGAGCAACTGGCCGCCGGCCAGCAGCGTTCGCCACGCGAGGTCGTCGAGCAGCACGTCGCCGACGACGTCGAGCCCGGAAGTCACCGAGAAGACGTGCTCGTTTTGCCAGGTGACGTAGGTATCCGTGATGCCCTGGGATTGGAAGATGTGCTTTGGGCGTGAGCCGTCGATGGTGTCCAGGTAGTAGTAGCGGTTCAGCCCCGCGCCGTCGACGGAATCCGCGAGGTGCTGCACGAGAGACAGCGCCGGGTGGAACTCGTCAAGTTCCGCCGCCATCTCCTGCGCGTTCAGGAACAGGCCAAGCCCCACGAGCGGCCGGATCGGGAACGGCGCGTCCTTGTAAAGCATCGTGTAGATGATGTACGCGCCCGCGCCGGACAGGAACGCGGCGCGAATATCGGGATCGAGTGTCACCGTCACCGGCGCGACGGTGGACCCCTGCGAATGCCCGGCGTAATACGCGTATTCCATGTCGAAAATCGCGTCGTTCGAAATCCCGATCAGCTCCTTGGGCACCACGAGGTCCGCCGCCTGGCGCAGCACGACCATGAGTTCGACGCCCGACTGCACGACGTTGTCGCGGAACGACTCGGGGTTGAGCGCGTTGTAAAACAACAAGTCCTCGCCGCCACCCCACGGATTGCGCGTGCCGTGGTTCACCGCGTCGATGGACACGACCGCGATGCCGGCGTGCGCCATGAGGTCGGCAGTCTGGTCGCTGTTCATAAAGCTGTCCCAGTCGCCGCCCGTACCGTGGCTGTAGACCATGATCGGCCAGCCGCCTGGCGGCATGTCGCCCTTGGGGATCGAAAGCGCAAAGCGTGTCGTCAGCGTAGAATATAATTCCGGATCGCCGTTCGCGTCGTATTTGATGTTGCCGCCGGCGAAAAGGTACGGCGGATCTCCCTGCTGGTAGATCGGGATTTCGACTTCGCCGCGCACGTCGTAATAGCGCGTTTGTGCGCGCTCGAACGACAGCGTTCCCGGATCGATGGGGTCGAGGTCTTGCGTCAGGGCATCGTCGCGCAGCGCCGCGTAGCGCGGGCGCGGATCGGAAGTCGTGTAAACGGTCGCGCCCACGATTTCCGTGAAAAAATATCCGTTGTCGGTCAGCCACCCGGCCAGCGGCGCGAAAAGGGCGTTCAATTCGGCATCGGCGGCCGTGCCGGCAAGAGCCGCCTTCACGGTTGGATTGGAGACGAGCGGCTCGCCGTCGGGATCAAGGAGATCGGTCGTCAGCACCACCGCGTAGGTCGTGTCGTGCAACAGCGCGACTCCGGGCACCGGCAGGATCGAAAGGAAATTCGGCGGGCCATAAACGGACGCGTTTTCGCTGAATTTGAACTGGAGCGGATAACGTGCGCCGAAATCCGCGGCGTCGGGATCGACGCTGACCAGGAAGACCGGCGAGGCCGTTTGCAGCGACTCGATTTCGTCGGCCGGCAGCGTCGCCGGATCGATGGGACCGGTGAACTGGAAAAACGTCGCGCCGTTTGTCCCGAAGCCGGATACGTCGCGATCGCCGACATCGAGATAGCGCGCGATGACCGGCGAGTTTCGGGGATTCGGGAAGTTCTGAACGGCGAGCGTGCCGTCCGGATCGAGATGCAGATCGCTCGGGAACGGCAACGCCCAGAAGTCGGGATCGGCACGGTCAAAGACGATGGTCACGCCTTCGATATCGTCGTCGCCGGTGTCGTCATCGCCGGTGTCGTCGTCGGACGTGTCGTCATCAGCGGTATCGTCGTCGCCGGTGTCGTCATCGGATGCGTCGTCGTCATCCGTGGCGTCGTCGTCGCTATCGTCATCGACGTCGTCATCGGAGCTGTCGTCATCGAAGTCATCGTCGCCGGTGTCGTCGTCAACACCATCGTCGTCCGGCGCGTCATCGTCGGGCGGCGTCGGAGAATTGTAGGAAGGCGTTCCGTCGTCATCGTCATCGTCGCCACAACCGCAGCCGGATACGATGGCGGCGAGCGCGAAAATGAATATCGCGATCCACGCGGAATGATTTGTGCGCATCGGTTTGTATTCGCGCAAAAAGCGCGAACATGCTCCCAATTAAAGGCGCATGAATTTACCAAATTCCAGCGGATTCCACAAAGCATAGGGGCGCGGATTCGCTCGACAGGAGGCGCGAAATGCGCTAAACGATGCGCAACCATTTCGGCGATTTTCGCCGGCTTGTTCAAAATCATTTGCCGCTGGTCCCCAATCCGCGCCGGAAACGACGCGGCGGGCGACCCGGTTTTTTTGTGAGGCCGAATGCCAAAGGAAGAAGCCATTGAGGTTCAGGCGCGCGTCACGGAGGCCCTGCCGAACGCGATGTTTCGGGTGGAGCTCGAAAACGGGCACAACGCGCTCGTCCATCTGACGGGCAAGATGCGCAAATACCGAATCAAGATCATTCCGGGCGACGAGGTCACGGTGGAGCTTTCCCCGTATGATCTGTCCCGCGGACGCATCATTTTCCGAAAACGCTGATACCGCGGCTTTCGCCCCGGCCTTCGGGCGCGAGACACGATCGAATCGACCATGACACGAACGCAGCGCCGAGCCGCCGTCAAACTCGCCAAGCAGCTCCTGTCCGACCAGGAGTTCCAGCACCTCCTTGGCATCGAGGCCGACGACAACGGCTTCGGCTACGACCATTTCGGGATGGAAAAGGAATCCGTCATCCTCGCGTTTGCGTTCGCGAGCTATCTTCACAAGTATTATTTTCGCGTGCTCTCGAAGGGAATCGAAAACGTTCCCCTGTGCGGGCGCGCGATCCTGACCCCGAACCATTCGGGCGTGATTCCGATCGACGCCTCGATGCTGGCGGTCGATGTTCTGTTCCGCATGAAAAAGCCGCGCGTGCTCCGCGCGATGGTCGATAATTTCGCCGGCTTCCTTCCGTTCGTGAACGTATTTTTCAACCGCGTCGGACAGGTCGTCGGCGCGCGGCGCAACTTCGAGGACCTGCTTCGCCACGATCAGCTTCTCGCGGTGTTCCCGGAGGGCGCCAAGGGAACGGGCAAGCTGTTTTCCGAGCGCTACAAGCTCTTGCGGTTCAATGTCGGATTCGTCGAACTTTCGCTTCGCTACAAGGCGCCGATCGTGCCCGTCAGCATCATCGGTCCCGAAGAGCAGGCGCCCATGATCGGCAACATCAAGCCGCTTGCGCGCATGCTGGGCTTCCCGTATTTCCCGATCACGCCGTTTTTCCCCTGGCTCGGACCGCTCGGCGCGATCCCCATGCCGGTCCGCTACCACGTCACGTACGGCGAGCCGATCCATCTCTACGAGGAATACGGCCCGGAAACCATCAACAATCCGGAACGCATCCGGATGCTCGCCGACCGCGTGCAAATGATCGTGCAGGACATGATCGTTCACGGCCTGGACGAGCGGCAATCGGTTTTCGCTTAAACAATGCCCGCCAAACGCACCAGCCCCGTACCTGCCACGCGACCCCGCAAGGGCGCGCCGCCGCGTTCGAACGACAAGGTCAACGTTCTCATCACGGGCGTGACGACGTCGATCGGCCGACACCTGGCGACGCATCTTTGCCGCGATCCGAAGGTCGGCGTGGTGATGGGCGTGGGACAGCAGGATCGCCCGTATTGGGTGGACGACATCGCGCCGCGCGGCAACTTCATCTACCGCACCTGCGACATCCTGAAAGCCCGCGAGCTGAAAAATCTGTTTTATTCGCGCCTCTTCGTCGAGGCGAACATCAACGCCGTCGTGCACCTGGCGTTCAAGACGCGCGTGTATCACAGCGAGGATGTGCACGCGCTGAACGTGCTCGGGACGAAGGCGCTTCTCGAAACGTGCATCGAGTCGGGCCATATCCGCAAATTCGTTTTCAAAAGCTCGGATGTCGTTTACAAGCTTCGCCCGAACAACCCCATCTACCTGGACGAAAATGCGGACCTGAATTTCGGCTCGAACGCCGATCAGTGGGTGAAGGATCGCGTGGACGCGGACATGATCTGCCGCTCGATGATGGACAACAAGTCGATGCGCATCGTCATCCTGCGGATGTCCAACATCATCGGGCGCAAGGTGGACGGGCAGCTCAACGCGTATTTCGACTCCAAGCCGATTGTGAAGACGATGGGCTTCAATCCGATGATCAACCTTCTGCACATGAAGGACGTCATCCAGGCGATCCAGCTTTCGCTGTTCAAGAAAAACGCCCACGGCATTTTCAATATCGCCGGAGCGGACACCGCGCCGATCTCCACGATCGCCGAGCTTTCCGGCGCGCCCGTCGTCAGCCTTCCGGAGCCGCTGCTGCCGTTCGTCAACAAGATCCAGCGCGTGCTCGGTTTGACGCAGTACTACTACGACGTGGACAAGGAACGGCAGAAATACACGTGCCTTCTGGATATGGCGAAAGCCCAGCGGGTGTTGGGCTATGAGCCCACGGGGCACATCGATTTCTGAGCCCCCGCCCGCTCCGCGAGCGAGCGCGCGCGGGTGTCGCGGCAAATCCCGGCTCATGTCATCATCCGATCATGACGCCGGCGCGTGATCCCGCGACCGTCCGCTACGCGGGCGTTTTCATCGGCCTTCTGATCGTGCTGCTTTACGCGCGCGCGATCCCCGGCGATTTCATTTACGACGATCTCTATTACGTTCGCGACAATCCGGCGATCCGGCGCCTCGCGAATCTTCCCTTCTTCTTCTCAAACCCCGAGACGGCTGTCGCGCATCCCGAACAGGCGCGGATGATCTATCGGCCGCTCGCGACAAGCGCGTATGCCGCCCAGCACGCGATTTTCAACGCGAACCCGTCCGGGTATCACGTGTTCTCGCTGCTGGTGTTTCTCAATGTCGTCGGCGTCATCCACAGCCTCGTCGCGTATTTACGCGGCGGCGACAATCGCGCCGCCGCCCTCGCCGCGAGCCTTGTCGCCATCCATCCCATGAGCGCCGAGGCGGCGGCGTGGGTAAGCGCGCAGGCGACGCTTTGGTGCGCGGTCTGGCTGCTCTCGTCGGTGCTGGTCTTTCAATTCGGGATGCGCTGCGTCGACCGCCGCCGGGACGGATACATGTTCGCGGCGGCCTTGTTCGCGCTGATCGCCATGCTGTTCAAGGAGACGGGCGTCGTCGCGCCGTTCGTGCTGATGGTGTCGGCGGCGACCGCCGATCCGTCGATCGACCGTCGAGGTGCGAAGCCCGTTATCGCGTTGACGTTCGTGTTCGCGGCGATCTACTTCATCGTCCGCACGATGCTCGTCGGCCGCGTCGCCCAGATCGACGCCGGGGGGAATCTCGGCGAACACCTGCTGCGGGTGCTGGCGGCGCCGGGCGTGTACGTGACGCGCTTCCTGTTCCCGATAAACGCGCGCATTTTTTTCCCCGAAGCACCGATTGATGCGCCGCACATTCTTATCGGGATCGCGTTCTTCGTCGGGTTGCCGTTTGCGGCCTGGCGTTTGCGGCAAAAACATCCCGTAGCCTCGCTTGGGCTTGCGATCGCGTGGCTGACTTACCTGCCCTCGTCGAACATCGTGCCCATCGGCATGCCGATCGCGGAGCGCTATTTTCTCCTGCCGCTCTGTGGTTTCGCGATCGCGCTCGGCGATCTGTCGCGCTCGCTTCTGGGGGGCCGCGCGGGCAACGTGGCGGTGCCGACCCTCATGCTGATCGCGTGCGTTCTGGCCCTGACGACGTTTGAACGCGCACGGATCTGGAGCCGTCCCGAAATTTTCTGGAATCAGGCGATTGTGGACCGCCCGGACCGGGCGCTGGGGTATTACAACCTCGGCCTCGTCGCCGCGCACGACGGCGATCTTCCCGCGGCCGAGACTCATTATCGGCGGGCGCTCGAAATCGAGCCGCGCCACGCCCCGGCGATGAATAACCTCGGCACGACGCTCGCACGCCAGAATAAATTCGACGAAGCCGCCTCGGTTCTTTCCGGGGCGCTGGCGCTTCGCCCCGGCGATGTAAAGACGCTCGACAATCTTGTGAAGGTCCGTTTGCAACAGGGACGGCCGCACGACGCCGCCTTGGTAGTCGCCGGCGCGATCGAACGATCGGCGACGCCGGCGATCGCAAACTACGCGCGCTCGTTGCTCGGCGCCGGTGTCCTTGCCGAATCGGGCGAGGCGGCGATTCGCGAGGCGTTCGCGAGGCTCTGATTCAGGAGGCGGGTTCGGCCGCGCTTGCGGCAGGCGTCACACCGGCGGCGACGTTATCGGCGGGGTCCGGCGCCAGCACGGCCGTCGATTCCATCCGCGCGTCGGCGGCGGCCATGATCTCGCGAAGGCGCGGCATGAGCTTGGCGTCGATTTTGGTCGGATTGCCGACCTTCACCTTGGCCGGATTGATGTGCCGGCCGCCCTGCAGCAGCTCGAAGTGCAGGTGCGGTCCCGTCGAGCGACCGGTCGATCCGACGCGCCCGATCACCTGGCGCTGACTGACCCGTTGCCCGCGGCGAACGTGGATTTTCGACAGGTGGGCGTAACGCGATGTCAGCCCGCCGTGGTTGACGGCGACGAGATTGCCGTATCCGCCCATGCGCCCCGCGTGCGTGACGACTCCGTCGGCGACGGCCCAGACGCGCGTGCCGGTCGGGGCGCCGTAGTCCATGCCCGTGTGCATGCGCCGACTCTTGAGTGTCGGGTGAAAACGCATTCCGAAACGGCTCGTCACGCGCAGGACGTCGAGCGGCGCGCGCAACAGGAATTTTTTCAGGCGCTCGCCCTTCTCGTTATAAAAGCCGGCGATTTCCTTATTCTCGTGATCGAACCAATAGCCCTTCACCGTGCCGGCCTGTTTGCCGACGTATTCGGCCGCGAAAATCCGGCCGTAGTCGACGACCGCGTCCTTGTGCGTGACGCGTTCGAGAAGGATCCGCCAGCGGTCGCCTTCGCGCACGTCCTGCACGAAGTCGATGTCGTATTCGAAAACCTGAACGACGTTGCCCGCGAGCCGGGGTAACTCGCCGCGCCCGAGAATCGATTCGTAAAATGTCGACGTTATCGAACCCTCGATGACCACGGTCGCCGTCTCGGTCGGCAACTCGTCGACCCGCGCGAATAGATCGCCATCGTCGCCGCGCTCGATGACGATGCGGCGCAGAGGATCGAGAACGTACGTGAACCGGACGAGAGAACCGTCGTCGAACATCCGCGCCGCAAACGGATCGCCCGGGCGGCAGCGACGAAAATCGAAGGTGCCCTCGGCGCGAAGCTCGCGGATGATGTCGCCGGCCGTGACGCCGGGGATGCCCGCGCGTTCGAAGGAAGCGCCGATCGCCTCGCCCGAAAGGACGCCGCCGCGAACGACGTGCGTCGCCGGGGGCGGCACCCAGAGCGCCTCGGCCTCGCGTGAACGCAACTCCCGGCGCTCGATCCAGTTGAGCGCGCGCAGCTCGCCATAGATCAGCGCGGCGCCGAAAACGACCAGAAAGACACGCAAAAGGAACGTCGACCGGCGGGCCGGCCGCGTCTTGGGCGGTGTCTTGCGTGGCATGGGTAGAGGTTAACCCGCGGTGCGTATGAAAAGCAAGGATTATCGATAGTTGGACAATGTTTGCGACGACTTTACTTTAAGCCGCGATCCGCCCGGGCGCACTAGCGATCCGTTAACAGGTCGAAGACCTTTTTGTGATCGTCCGTTTTCGCTTCGAGCAGGATCTCGTACATGAAGCTCTCGATCGTGGCGATCGTGGCGCCCTCGTCGCGCAGACGCTCGATACCGATCTGATGATCGAGCGGCTTTCGCGAACCGACGCCGTCGGCAAGGATCTGCACCTCGAGTTCGTCGGACCAGATTCCCGCGAGCGCCGTCTGCTGAACGCAGATATGCGTCTCGATGCCGACGACGGTCAGGACGTCCACGTTCGCGTCGTCGATTGCGTCGACGAATTCGCGGCTGCCGAAGCACGAGAATACCGTCTTGGGTATCGGTTTGTACGCGTCGCCGATCGCCTCGCGCACCGAGGGGATCGTCGTGCCCAGTCCCTTCGGATACTGTTCGGTGACGAAAACCGGAATGCCGAGGCGGCGGCAGAACGTCACGACCTTGACGATACTTCGTTCGAGTTCCTGGTGGTTGTGGATGAACGGGAACAGCTTTTCCTGCACGTCGACGATAAGCAGCGCGGTGGACGCGCGGGAGTTTTCAAGTTCGCCATATTCGGGCATGTCGATTTCCTTTCCACGATGCGGGCGCGATCTTAGCAGAACGATTCCTCGACGCAACGCGGACTCGCTTGGCGTGTCGCGCCGCCGAATCTAGACTCGCCCGTATGATCAGGCGCTCGCCGCGACAACAAATCGAAAACGCCCCCGGGAACCTCGACGCTCTCCTGGCCGAGGTGCGCGCATGCCGGCTCTGCGAGGCGGAGTTGCCGCTCGGGCCGCGGCCGGTCCTGCGTGCGAGCGCCACGGCGCGCATTCTGATCGTCGGCCAGGCACCAGGGACGAAGGTGCACGCCACGGGAATTCCCTGGAACGATCCCAGCGGCGACCGCCTGCGCGCGTGGATGGACGTCGACCGCCAGACATTTTACGACGTGTCGCACATCGCCATCGTGCCCGCTGGCTATTGCTACCCCGGGCGCGGCAAGAGCGGCGATTTGCCTCCGCGCCGCGAGTGCTCGGATATCTGGCTTGCGCGCATTCTCGCGGGCATGCCGGATATCGAGTTGACGATTCTCGCGGGGACGTACGCGCACCGGCTTTATCTTGGCAATCGGCAAAAGGCGAGCCTGACCGAAACGGTGCGCGCGTTTCGGGAATACACGCCGCGATACGTGCCGCTGCCCCACCCGTCGCCGCGCAATCAGCATTGGTTCAAGACGCACGCGTGGTTCGAGGCCGAGGTGGTTCCCGAATTGCGCGCGCGCGTTCGCGATATCCTGCGGTGCGGGCACGCGAGGCGATCCGCGAATGCGGGTTAGAGTTCGGTGACGATGTACGCGGCGAGGAAGGCGATGAAAAACGCGAGCGAGGCGAGAAAGATGCCGAGAACGAATCGCGAACGATCGGCGCCATCGATCGCGCCCGTTGCCGCGGCGGTGTTATCGGCGTCCGCGGAATCCCGCGCCGACGCCGGTTCGGTTTCGATCGGTTCGCCGCGCATCCGCCGCCACATTCCCAGCGGCACGAGGCCCCGGCCGCACGCCGGGCACGTATCGCCCGCGGTGAAAAGCGTCAGGCACGACGCGCAGATTTTCGTTTCGGCTCCGTTCATGTCGCGCGGCATGCTAGCGCCGCGAAACGCGCGCGTCGAGTTGGTACGCGCGCCGGAAGCCGCGTGAAGCGCCGGCTTGCCGTTCTGTTTTGCGACGGCGCGCCGTTTTCGTTCGTGTCGGAGATGCTCGGGCGAGGCCTCTTGCCGAATATCGCGCGCCTGGTGAAGGGTGGCGCGTGCGTTCCGTTGGCGACGTCCTGCCCGGCGGAAAGCCCGGTCGCGTTTGCCGAGGCGTTGACCGGGACGAATCCCGGCAAACATGGCATTTTCGATTTTCTGCACCGCGATCCGGCGACCTACCTTCCGCGCATTGCTCTCTACGACGTGACCGACGCGGGCTTTTCCCCGACGTTGCGCGTGCCGACGATCAGCGAGCCGCTTTCGCGCGCGGGCGTGAGGCACGCGTTCATCCGCCTTCCGGGCACGTTCCCGGCGCCGGAAACCGCGACATTCGCGGCAAGCGGCCTTGGCATCCCGGACGCGGAAGGCTCGTGGGGACGCGGAACGATTTTCCGCGACGGCGCGAAGGAATCCGACGATCTGTTCGGCACGCGGACGCATCCGCTTCGGCGCGTGGGCGAGGCGTATGTGCTCGACGTTCCGCTCGCGCGGGACCCCATCGCGCTCTTTCGCGACGGAGACTCCTTCCGCGCGGGCGAGGTGCGATTTCCGGGAAACCGCTTTGGCCCGTGGATCGAAGTCGGGCTTGAAAACGGGCGGCGCGGCGTGCTTGCGGTTTGCCCGACAGGCACGTGTGACGTGCCGGTTTTCGTCGTCACGCCGGTGTGGGAACATCCGGAAGACACCCGCCTGCCGGCATTTCGCCCGGCCGATTTCGGCGCGAAACTTTGTGCGCGGCACGGGACGCAGCCCGTCTCGGGTTGGCCGGAGCCGAATCTCCTGCTTGCCGAGGACAACATCCCCTTCCCCGCGTTTCTCGAACTCTGCGAACGCACATCCGCGTTCGTCGAATCGACGATTTTCGACGCGCTCGCGGATTCGTCGCTCGATCTCGTGTTCGCCGACCTTGAGTTGTTCGACCGCCTCGCTCATGCCGGATTCGGCGACAATGCGCCCGAGGAAGCCCGCGCGGCGCTCGCCGGCGCTCTTGTGCGCTTTGACGGCGTGGTCGGGTCGATCGTTCGCGAGCATCCGGAACTGACGCTGTGGCTCGCGAGCGATCACGGCTTCGCGCCGTGGACGCGGCGCGTCAACATCAACCGCATCCTGCGCGACTGGGGCTATCTCGTCGTCGAGGGCGGCGATGCCGACCCGAGTCTCTCCTCGCTTTCGCCGGGAGGTGTGCTCTGGAGCGGCGTCGATTGGGGGCGATCGCGTGCCTACGCGCTTGGGCTCTCGAAGGTTTATCTCAACCTCGAGGGGCGCGAGGCCGCGGGCATCGTGCCGCCCGGTCGCCCGGCAGAGATTTTGCGCGCCGAGATTGCCGATCGCCTGCTCGACCTGCGCGATCCGGAAACTGGCGCGCGCGTTCTGCGTCGCGTTTTCGACGCGCGGCGGATCTACTGGGGCACCGCGATGGCGGCGTCCGGCGATCTCGTACTGGGGTTCGAATCCGGATATCGCGTGGACTGGGCGGGCTCGCTTGGCGGCACCGGCACCCCCGCGTTCGCGCCGAATGACTCCGGATGGCGCGCCGATCACTGCGGCGTCGATCCCGAATTGATTCCCGGCTTCTTCGCCTCCGCGAACACGCCGGAGGCCGCGAGCGTGCGTCTGCGCGACATCGCCCCTTCGATTTTGCGGCACTTCGGCCTTGCGATCCCCGAAATCATGGATGGAGCGCCGGTGATACGTTAGACGTTGTTTGCGAAGTCGAATGCGCCGTGTAGACACCGCGGCGCGACGCGCCGAAAAGCAAAAATTGCTACACAAAATGATCCTGTCAGTGCGAATATCGCTCTGCTCAATGAGGGAGGGTTCATGAGCGTCGCCGAAAAATCGTGGCGCGCCGAATCGCGGCAAAAAACCGCGAGCCGCTTCCTTGCGTTTTGCGCTCTCTTCCTCCTCGCCCTCCCGCTTCTCCTCGCGCTCCCCGGCTGCACGTGCGGCGACGACGACAATAGCGATGGCGTGTCCGCGCCAATTGACGACGACGACGACTCGGCGAGCGACGACGATTCCACTTTCGACGACGACTCTGGATTCGATGACGACGCGGACGACGACGATTCGTCCGGCGATGACGACGCGGACGACGATGCGGACGACGACGACGAGTTACCCCCGCCGGGTATTTGCGAAGAGGTCTGGGAGCACGACGACGAGCCGTGCCCGCGCGGGTTCCTGAACCCGGATGGGGCGTGCGTCTCGATGATCGCGGGCGGGATGCCCGGGTCGACCGGCATGGCGATCCAGATCGGCGCGGACGACACGACGTACGTCGCCGCGGTGAAGGGCCGCGACGTGCGCATCTACTCGATCACGGAAGACGCGGGCGGCGAATTTTCGTGCGAGGCGCGAACCATCGACTTCATGGCCTCCGGCGTGGACATGAAGATGGACGCCGCTGGTCGCTTTCATCTCGTGTATACCGACCTCTGGAACGACGCGCTGAAATACGCCTCGGACGAAAGCGGGACGTGGGTCATCGAAACGGTCGATTCGATCGGCGCTTTTCACCAATTTCCGGACGATCATATCGATCAGGCACACGCGTCGATCGCCCTGAGTGCTGAAGGCGAGCCACACCTGGCTTACGTCGAGCGCGATAACGCCGACATTCGTTACGCGGCGAAGTCCGGCGGCACGTGGTCCGTCGAAACGATCATCGCAGAGGGCGATTGGGGAAAGCACACGTCGATCGCCGTGGCGCCGGACGGCTCTGCGCACGTCGCAGCAATGACGATCCAATATTTCACGGCGAGCTATCTCGGTTACGCGACAAACCGGGGTGGGACGTGGACAACGGAATTTCCGTCGGGAAGCATCCTTCGCCCGTCGATCGCGATCGGGATCGATGGCGAACCGAGGATGGCGCTGTTAAGAAATTTTCTATTGCAATACGGCACCCATACGCCGTCTGGATGGACCTTTTCTCCCATGGGTGGAGTTCTCGGCGAAGGCTGGGATCCCTATCTCGTCATCGACGAGAATGGGTTCTCCCACGTCGCGGATTGGGCGGGCAACGACGTCATACCGTCGCCCGTAGGAGCGACGTATTTCACCAACGCTTCGGGGACATGGCATCGCGAACTTGCCTCCCTCAACGAAGAGGAATGGACCGAAAACGCTGCGATCGCGCTTGACGCCAACGGCGAGCCGCGCGTGGTATATTATTCGGACGACGGATTCGCGGCGATATACGTTCAGCGCGAGTCGGGCGCTTGGAAGCAAGCGACGCTGGATTCTGGACTATTTAATTTAGCATGGATGGATATTGACGGCGAAAACTTGCATCACGCGATTATCGGCGACCAGGCCGGTGATAGATATGTCTACGCGACACGAGGCGAAAACAGTCTCGATTGGTCGTTTGAATTGATAACCGACGACTATGGAGTTGGGCTCTGGTCAGATTTCGACTTGGATGTCAACGGAATCGCACATCTTGTCATCGATGTTTTTGGCATAACTTACGTGACGAACGAGTCGGGAGCCTGGACGGCGACACCGATCAACGACGATGCGGACCATCCACGGATTTCGTGTAATGCCACAGGTAGGTGCGCGGTAACATTTTTCGGCTATGACGCGCCCGGAGTGCATGTTGGGGAGCAGGACGATGGCGGCGACTGGTTTTTTGAGTGGGTCGATCCGATGGGCGCGGACGTCGGTGATATTTTTTATGACGACGACGGCTCTATTTATTTGACTTATAGTCAATCGAATGCCGTTCTCTATGCGACAAACGACGAGGGAACATGGCGATTCGATGTTATCGATGCCACTCTTCCCGTGACCGACAAGGGATATGAATCGATTTTCGTCGATAGCGATGGGATCGTGCATGTTTTGTATCAAAACGATTTTGGTGTTCGCTATGCGACGAACGCAGATGGTGCCTGGGAATGGACCGATCTTGACGCCGATGCACGTTACGTCAGCGTCACGCTGACAGGCACTGGCTTCATAGGCGCGGCCGTGGGAGACTACGAAAATGCAGAGATCGCCGTCTACTTTTTTAACGGAATCGGTTGGGAAAGGTCTTTTATCGATCGAGCGCGTACAATGCAAAGTGCGAAATTCGATAAAAATGGGAACTTTTTCGAGGTTCATGGTGACAGTGGAGCTGCCTACGAGTCCATAATACCTTAAGGGGGAATACCATGTCTTTTCGCATTGCGACGGTGATTGTATCGGCGTTGGTTGTTTTCGGGTTGTCAATCGAAGCGAAGGCGCAACCCGCCGATTGGTCAGATTACGAAGCTCTTTATACGCTCGAAGAAGAGCCTCGTGGATCGGGGACGTACGATACCTGGAATGTTGTTTGGCAAGGACAATACAATGGCGGCGTAAACTGGCTGGCGAACGGACCATGGGACGGACCGTATTGCGTCGGCATTATTTGGTTAGCAACGGTCGCGGAGGTAGATGGCTCTAGCGAGCCTGGGCCGGTTTTTATGTATTATGCGACCAGAAAGAGTGTTCCCGACGCACTGGACCTTGATTGTGATCACTTTGCCGACGACGGTTTTAACGGCAATTCCGGTGGATTTCGCGATTACGATCCTAGCTCTCTCCGCCCCGGCATCATCTGGCTTCACGGCGACGGTTTTCGCGGCTCGTTTTTGGACGCGATGATGATGGCGAAGATCACGTCAACCGACGACGTGCCAACGATCGTGTTTGCGCTTTCCGCGCCTGGACAAGGTTACGATTGTGTCGAGGTTGACGATCCATATACATACGAAGGCGTTGACGGAAACAGGCCGGAATGCGCTTTGGCGGCGAACCCATATTTCGGTCCTGACCAGTTCAGCGTCGGCGAAGGCATGGGTTGCCCAAATGACTACATCGACGGCTTCCCCGGCATCGGTAATGGTGCCCCGGATTTCGGGAGGAGCTTGTTTTTTGACTGGGGTCTTGCGCTGTTGCGCACGAACAATTTCGTCGAGAAGGTCGCGAGCAGCGGCAACACGGAAGATGGCTTGTACTGGACCAACGGCCATTGGTGCGTCATCGGCGGAAGCGCGGGCGGTGTCGTGGCACTGGACATCAATGGAGTCGATGATCGTCCCGACTGCACCGTTTCGTGGTATTCGTCCGGCGGACAAAAAGAGGCATTCAAATCCGCGCCAGGGATTATCCGATCGGAGCCGATTCCGCTCACGCCCCATTTCGAGTCGTCTCCTGGCCTTGGAGATGGCCGCATGAGATTCACGCGGACGATTGTCGCGAGTCGAATCCGGCCATGACTTGCCGAGCGCCGCGCGGCCTGCAATGATTTCGGGTATGACGGCCGAAAAAACCACCTGGGCGAATATCGACTGCCGGCACTTCGACGGCGTCGTTCCTTGCCGCCTGAAGCGCGATTCGTGCGAGGGCTGCACTTTCTACGACCCGATGGGCAAGCGCGTGCTCATCATCAAACTTGCCGCGATGGGCGATGTCGTGCGCACGACGCCGATCCTCGAGCCGATCCGGGCTCGCCACGAGCGCACGCACGTGACGTGGGTCATGGACAAGGCGACGGTGCCGCTTCTGACGGGCGTGCCCGGCATCGAGAAGATCATGGTCATGAACCAGGAAACGGTGCAGTTTCTGAACGCGCAGCGATTTGACGAGGTCTATTGCCTGGACAAGGACCCGCGCGCGATCGCGTTGTCGGCGACGGTGCCGGCCGGGACGAAAAAAGGATTTACGCTGTCGCCCTACGGCACGCTCGACGTGCACGACGACGACGGCCTATACGCCCTGCGCCTCGGGATCGACGATCCGTTCAAATTCCTCGAAAACAAAAAAACGTATCAGGAAATCGTCTTCGAGATGAGCGGCTTCCGCTTTAACGGCGAGCCCCTTCGCATCGGGATCACGGACGACGAGCGCGAGGAAGGCCGCCGATTTTTGGCGCGCTGGGGGCGCGATCCGTTCATCGGCGTCAATACGGGCGCGGGCGATTTTTTCGCCACCAAGCGCGTGCCGATCGACACGACGGCTAACATCTGCCGCCTGATTCGCGAACGCCTGGGCTATACGCCCGTGCTGCTCGGCGGACCGAGCGAAGCCGAGCGCAATCAACAGATCGTCAAGCGCGTCGGCGCGATCGTGAAGGACGCCGGCTGCGAGCATCCGATCCGGAAATTCGCGTCGATCGTTTCCGGGCTGTCCGCGATGGTATGCGTGGATACCCTGGCGCAACATCTGGCGATCGCCGAAGGCGTGCCCGTGCTTTCGATCTTCGGGCCGACGTGTCCCCAGGAGGTTCACCTTTACGGTCGCGGCGAGAAATTCCTGATGCAGCCGTGGTGCTCGCCCTGCTACAAACAGACGTGCGATCATCACACGTGCATGAACGACGTGCGTGCCGAGGACGTGGTCGAGGCGCTTGGCCGCATCGCGATCAAACCGGCGGCGTAAACGCACCCCGTTTTCGCCATACACCCAAGCGTTATCCCCGAACCGACCGGGCGCGTCCACATGGACGCCGCCTCGCAGGATCCATGCGTAACCGCCTGAAAAATGCCCGCCGCGTCGTCGTCAAACTCGGCACGAATGTGCTGGGCGCGGCCGGAGGCGGATTCGACGAGCCGGCGATCGCCGCGATCGTGGCCGACCTTGCGGCGGCGCGCGCGGCCGGCCGGGAGATCGTCATCGTCTCGTCCGGCGCGGTGTTAGCCGGGCGCAGCGTCATGGAAAAAGGCGGGCGCGCGGCGGACAGGCTCGACGTCACCGTCAAGCAGGCACTCGCGGCGGTGGGGCAGACCGAACTCATGCGATTTTGGGCGAACCTTTTTGCCGGACACCAGGTGCGCGTCGGGCAGGTGCTTGTCACGCGCGATCTCATCCACGTGCATCGCCGGTTTTTCAACGCGCGGCATACGCTCTCGGCGCTCATCGCGTGGGGTGTGGTGCCGATCGTGAACGAAAACGATACCGTCGCTTCGGAGGAAATTCGCCTCGGCGACAACGATCAACTCTCCGCCGTCGTCGCCGGGCTCGTCGACGCGGACGCGTTGATCCTGCTGACCGATCAGGAGGGCCTCTATACCAGGGATCCGACAGCGCACCCGGACGCGGAGCTCGTCCCGGTCGTGAGCTTGACGGGCGACGAAGATTTCGTGCCCGGCCTGCCCCGCTCCGGGCGAGGTCTGGGGGGCATGCAATCAAAGGTGACCGCCGCGCGGTTCGCCGCGCGGTTCGGCGTGACCACGGTCATCGCACGGGGCAAGCGCGACGGTGTGTTGCGCGATGTGCTGGCGGGCGAGGAAGTCGGGACGATTTTCGAAACGCGCGACACGCTGATACGCGGCAAGAAGCGCTGGCTGTTTTTTCACGACGCGCCGCTCGGACGCCTTCTTGTCGACGCGGGCGCGTCGCGGGCGCTCATCGAGAAAGGGCGCAGCCTTTTGCCAAGCGGTATCCGCGAGGTGGACGGCGAATTCAGCCAGGGCGCGCCCGTGGAGGTCCGCGACGAGGAAGGTCGAAGCCTCGCCCGCGGATTGTCGGCTTACTCGTCGCGCGAGATCCGCCTGATCATGGGCCGGCGATCCGGCGAGATCGAGGAAATTCTGGGATTCACACTGGGCGATGAGGTCATCCACCGCGACGATCTCCTCGTTCTGGATTAGGGGTTTGCCGATGTCCGACATCCGATGGCTCGCCACCGAAGCCCGCGCCGCGAGCCGGGCGCTCGCGGACGCCGACACCGGCGCGAAAAATGCGGCGCTTTTCGCGATGGCGGCCGCGCTTCGCGAACGCACGCCGGAGATCGTCGCCGCCAACGACGAGGATCGGCGGCGCGCCCTGGAAGGCGGTCTATCGGACGCGCTCATGGATCGCCTGAGCCTTTCGCCCGAGCGCCTCGACGCCATCGCGCGCGGCGTCGAGGAAGTGGCGGCCCTGCCCGATCCGGTCGGCGAGATCTCGAGCCTTTCGCGCCGTCCGAACGGCATGCTCGTCGGGCGCATGCGCATTCCGCTCGGCGTCATCGGGCTCATTTACGAAGCGCGGCCGGGCGTCGCGGCGGACGCGGCGTCCCTGTGCCTGAAGGCGGGCAACGCGATCGTCCTTCGCGGCGGGTCGGATGCGGCATCCTCGAACAAGGTCATCGGCGAGGTCTTGCAAGGCGCAATCGCGGCTGCGGGCCTGCCGGGCGCGGCGGTCACGGTTATCGATGATCCCTCGCGCGAGGTGATGAAGGAATTCCTCGCGCTCGATGACCTGGTGGACCTTGTCATTCCGCGCGGCGGCGAAGGGCTGATCCGCTTCGTCGCGGAAAATTCGCGGATTCCGGTGCTGAAGCACTACAAGGGCGTCTGCCATCTCTACATCGACCGTACCGCAAACCCGGAAATGGCCGTCGCGCTGGCGTTGAACGGCAAGACGCAGCGTCCGGGCGTCTGCAACGCGGTGGAGACGATTCTCGTGCACGAGGAATACGCGAAAGATCTGCTCGCGTCGCTGTGCCGTACGCTCGCGGCGGCCGGCGTGGAAATTCGCGGTTGCGAACGCACCCTCACATTGTTCCCCGAGGCGGCGCCCGCCTCCGAGGACGACTGGGGCGCGGAGTATCTCGATCTCATCGTCGCCATGCGCGTCGTGCGCGACATGCACGAGGCGATCGAGCACATCCGCGCGCACGGATCGGATCACACCGAAACGATCGTGACCGACCATCATCCGAGCGCGATGGAGTTTTTGCGGCGCGTGGGTTCGTCGACCGTGCTGGTGAACGCGTCGACGCGATTTGCCGACGGATTTCAGCTTGGCCTTGGCGCGGAAATCGGTATCTCCACAAGCCGCCTGCACGCCTTCGGCCCGATGGGGCTAGAGGGCCTTACGACGCGCAAGTTCGTCGTGTTCGGCGACGGGCAGATCCGAACGTCGTAACGAATCCTACCGCCGCAGGTTCTCCGACTCGACCACCTGATTTTCCGCCGCGGGATTGAGCGCGATCGCGACCAACGCTTGCGCGAGAGTTTTGGCGCTCGTCGAGCGATAGCGGTCGTGCAGGCTTTTCCCGCCGAGCATCGCCGCAAGCGACAGCGCCGCGTCGAGCGTGCGGGCGAACGCAAACTCCGCGGCGCGCAGTTCCGGCCGGTCGAGACCCGTGATGAACGAGGGCCGCGCGATCGTGTACGGCAAGCCGGAGCCGCGAACCGCCTCTTCGGCGCGCCATCGCGCGGCGCCGTAGGCCGAGTGCGCATTGGGCGCGGCGCCCGCGGCGGACAGATAAACGACGCGCGGGCGTATCCCGGCGGCGAGGAGCGCGTCGAGAACCTTTTTCGTCAGGCCGTAGTCGACGTTTTCGTAGCTTTCGTTTTCCGCATTACCACGCCGGCGCGCGGCCGCGCGTGCACGATGGCGCGTCGTGCCGACGAGAATGAAGACGATCGTCGGATCGATGCGGCGGAAGGTGGTGGCCAGGGCGTCGGCGTCCCACGCCGTGGTATCGACGGTCGCGTTGACGGCCTCGAATTCGCGCCGCCAATCATCGAGCTGCGGCGAATCCGGACGGACGTGCGCCCAGGTTTCCACACGCCGTTCACGCAGGCGCCGAACGACCGCGTGACCGGTGTAGCCGGTCGCACCGGTAACGAACGCGCGATGTCGAGACTCCGCGCTGCCTTGCGCGGACATCGGAACCATGGGCACCCCGTGGCCCCCCGCCTTGCCGGGGACCGATCGAAACGATATCAGGAACGAAACAGGCGGCTCTAGTTAACACGAGAAAACCGCCGTTGATAAGCGGAGGGACGCACGAAATGTCAGCCGATCCACGATTCGCGGCAGCAATTACGCGGCTGGACGCGGAAAATGCGCGGGATCCGCGCTCGGAGAGCGTAGACGGCGCCGGCATCCCCAAGGAGCTGCTCTATGCGCGCCGTCTCACGGAAGCGGTGCTCGCGCTCGATCCGGACGCCCCGGACGACGTGCTGCTGGCCGCCCGCGCGCAGCACGTCCGGCGATGGGAATTTCCGCGCGACCGCTATCCCGAGGGGCGCGCTGGCTACCATCGTTGGCGGCGCGACGCCGCGCTGGAGCATGCGCGCATCGCAGGCGAGATCCTTGGCGACGTGGGATACGACGACGCGACGATCGCGCGCGTCCAGGCGATTGTCCGCAAGGAGGACCTTGCGTCTGACCCATTGACGCAACTTCTCGAGGACGCGATCGCGCTTGTGTTCATCCGCTACGAGTTGGATGCGTTCGCCGCGAAAACCGACCCCGCCAAGATGCCGAATATCATTCGCCGCACGTGGGCGAAAATGACGCCGCGCGGCCGGGACGCCGCGCTGGCCTTGCCGATATCCGACGCGGCGCGCGCGACGATCGAGGCCGCGCTCGCCGGCGAGGTTACGGAAGACCCGGAAAGCTATCCACGTATTTGATCTTGATGTCCGGGAACGAGTCGACAAACTTCACGGTAAAATCCGGGAAGTTTTCGACGATCTGCCACTTGCCGCAGGAGTCCGGAAAGTTCGTCACCATTTTGACCTTCAGATCGGGAAACGAATCCACGATCTTCACCTTGATGTCCGGAAAATTGCTGACGTATTTCACCTTGCCGTGGAGCGGTTTCCCGTTGAACGTGCAGTCCTTCGAAACCGCTTTTTCCGCGGCGGACGACCGCGACGCGATCGCGAGGGCGGCGACGACGGTAACGGCGATAACAATGGCCGCCGCCAGGAATTCCCGCGAGGAAAAACTTCGACGTAATCTGGACATGGGGAAAGTCTAAACCATTTTCCAGGAGCGCGCATGATCACGATTCGACGATCGAAAGACCGGGGCGTTGCCGAGTTCGGCTGGCTGCACTCGAACCATTCGTTTTCGTTCGGCAGCTACAACGACCCCGACCACATGAACTACCGGGCCATGCGCGTGCTCAACGACGACTGGATCGAGCCGAGCGGCGGATTTCCGATGCATCCGCACCGCGACATGGAGATCCTGACCTACATGCTCGAGGGCGCGCTCGCGCACGAGGACAGCATGGGGCACAAATCGACGATCCGACATGGCGATATCCAGAAAATGACCGCCGGCACCGGGATCGTGCACAGCGAATTCAACGCGTCGGACACCGAAAAAGCGCATCTGCTGCAAATCTGGTTCGAACCGAACGTACGGGGCCTGAAACCGTCCTACGAGGAGCGCCGCCTGCCGCTTGACGCCCGGACGGACAAGCTTGCGCTCATCGCCTCGCCGGACGAATCCGACAGCGCGGTGACGATCCGCCAGGACGTGCGCGTGTACGCGTCGATCCTCACGGATGGCGCCAAGGTGCGGTACGAGACAACGCCCGATCGCCACATCTGGATTCAAATGGCCAAGGGCGGCGCGACGGTGAACGGCGAGGCGCTGAACGAGGGCGACGCGGCGGCGGTCGAGGACACAAGTGAGATCGTCATCCGCGCGACGTCGCCGGCGGAGATCGTTTTATTCGATCTTGTCTGAGGCTCAGCCGCGAAGCGCTTGCGCCGGCGTGTGGCGCGCGGCGCGGATCGACGGCAGGAGGCCGCCGACGAATCCCATGATCGCCGCGGCGACAAGGCCGGTTACGATCGCGCCGGGCGTCACCCGAAATTCGAACGCCGTTTCGGAAAACGACTGAAAATTCGTCGTGCCCGTGGAGATGCCGTTGATCGGCAGCGACAAAAGCGCGCCGAACGCGCCGCCGATCAGCGCGACGACGACGGACTCGATCAGAAACGAAACCAGGATGATGAATGGCGAAAAGCCGAGCACCAGCATCGTCGCGATCTCGCGCGTGCGCTGGCCGACCGCGGCGTACATCGTGTTCATCGCGCCGAAGACCGCGCCGACGCCCATGATGACCGTGATGAACACGCCGAGAAACCGGACGATGTTCGCGAGCATCTCCGATTGTTTGGCGTAATATTCCGACTCGCGCTCAACGTCCACCTGCAAGCGTGGATCGGCTTCCAGTTCGTGCTTCACGTCGTGAAAATTCGCGCCGGGCGCAAGGCGAAACGTGACGCTTTGAAAAACCTCGCCTCGCGCCGCGGGCATGATGACCTTGTTGTCGCCCCAGATTTCGGATTCGAAATTCGATCCGCCGGCCTCAAACAGGCCGACGATCGTGAACTCGTGCGCGCCAAACTTGACCGTACCGCCGACGTCGATCCCCTGGAATCGTCCGGCGAGCCGCCTGCCGGCGATAACCTCCGAGCGGCCGGGTTCGAACATGCGTCCCTCGACGACCTTCAGGTTGTCGCGCAACGCGAGCGCCTCGCGGTCCACGCCGCGGATCGTTACATTGGAGGATCCCGGCTGGCCCAGGCGATCAAGCACGATCAGCACGACGACCTCCGGGCTTGCGAGCGGGCGATTGTCGGAGCCCGCGGCCACGGAAGGATGTGCGCGGACGATATTCGCCGCTTCGCGCGATACCGCGCTCGACAGTTCGGCGTCCGCGCCTTTTCGCGTCACCAGAATGTTGTCCGGAGAACCGCTGGTTTTGACCGCTTGTTCAAATCCGGCGGCCAGCGACAGGGCGCCGATGAAAATCGCGACCGTGAGGCCGATGCCGATCGCGGTCATGGCGGTCGAAACGGGGCGGCGGATCACGTTGCGAAGATTGTAGGAAACCGGAATCGCCATACCTACCCCACGCGCCGCATGGCGTCGACAATTTTCAGCCGCGCCGCCTGCCAGGCGGGCACCATGCCGGACACCGCGCCGACGACCAGCGTCACGCCGACGCCGGCCGCGACCGTCGCCCAGTGCACGGACATCGGCGGCAGCATGCCGCCCGCGTTGAATCCGGATTTTTCGATCAACAATTTCGACGCGATCGTGCCGCAAAGCCCCGCCGTCAGTGTGATCAGCGCGGCCTCCGCGAGCACCAGGCGGAAGATCGCGCCGTCGGTGAAACCGAGCGTCTTGTAAACGCCGATCTCGCCGGTGCGCTCGCGCACGGCCATGACCATCGTATTGGCCGCGACGAGTAGAATCGCGAACACGACCGCGAATCCAATGACACGAAGCACGAACGGGATGTTCCCGTACATGCTGACAAACCCGGCCTGGAACGCGCTTTCGGTTTCGGTCTTCGTTTGCGCGGTCGAGTTCTCGAACATCGCGTCCACCGCGCGCGATACGTCCCCCGCCTTGTCGGGGTCCGCGAGCTTCAACACGTAGATGCCGGCGAGCGCCTCGCGGCCGGATTTTTCGTAAAGATAATCCCAGTGAAAAAACAGCGTCTCCTCGCCAAACGATCGCTTTTTCGCGCGATAAACGGCGGCAATCTTGAAGGGCCACTCGCCCGGATAGATCGTGCCGTTGATCGTGATCGTATCGCCGAGCTTCCACCCCATGCGATCAAAAAGCGACTTGCCGACGATCGCGGCCGTTCGGTCCTCCAGGTAGGCCGCGAGCCTCGCGTCCATGCCGTCGGGCACGCCGCGTGCGGCCTGCGGCTCGATCGCGTCGATGATCTCCATCTCGTTTTTGTACATGGGGTACGTGTTTTCCTCGACCGCGAACTGGGCGAAGAAGTTTCGCGAGTCCTTCGGGTCCTGCCCGCCGAACCAGTTCTGGGTCGTCACGTCCTCGACCCCCGCCACCGAGCCGATGCGCTCCTTGTAGGAAAGCGGCAGCGGGAATACGAGCGAGATCTCGTTGCGCGTCACGAGGCGCGTCTCGCTTCCGAGCTTGATCGCATCCTCGAGCGTATCGAGCACGCCCTCCAGGGCGCAGAAAAGGAACGCGGCGACGGCGACGGAGAGCATCGTCAGCGTCGTGCGGATCTTGTTGCGAAACAGGTTCGCGAAGACCAGGCGGAAAAAGCCCATCAGCCGTTCCCCGCCTGCCGCGTCTCGTCCTTCGACAACTCGCCTTTATCCAGATGCAGAAGCCGCTGCGCGCGTTCGGCGGCGTGAGGATCGTGCGTCACCATGATGATGGTCTTTTTGAACTCGCGATTCAGGCGTTCGAGAAGCGTCAGGATTTCCTCGCCCGAGGCGCGGTCCAGGTCGCCGGTCGGCTCGTCGGCCAGAAACAGCAGCGGATCGGCCACGAGCGCCCGCGCGATCGCGACGCGTTGCTCCTGCCCGCCGGAGAGCTGGCGCGGCAAATGGCCGAGCCGGTCGCCAAGGCCGACGAGTTCGAGGGCCGTCGTCGCGCGCTTGATGCGTTCCTTCTTGCTCATCGGCAAAAGCAGAAGCGGCAGCTCCACGTTCTGCAGCGCGGTCAGCACGGGGATGAGGTTGTAGAGCTGGAAGATGAACCCGATGCTGCGCGATCGCCACTTGGCGAGCCGGCGCCCGGAAAGCCCGGAAATGTCCGTGCCCCCGACGTTCACCTGCCCGCTCGTCGCCTCGTCGATGCCGCCGATGATGTTCAGCAGCGTCGTCTTTCCGCTACCCGACGGCCCCATCAGCGCGACGAACTCGCCGTCCTTGATGGACATGGACAGATTGTCGAGGACGCGCAAATCTTCCGCGTCGCGGTGATAGATCTTCGTCAGATTCCGAACCTCGACCGACGCCATAATGCCTCCCTACGCGTCTTCCGCGACGCGCACCGGGTCGCCCTCTTCCAGATTTTCCGGCGGATTTAGCACCACGCGCTCGCCGCCAAATAGGCCCTCGCTTACAATTGCGTCGTTTCCCTGCCTCGCGCCGATTTTTATGGATTTCGGACGCACCCGGCCATCCTCCACGAGCCACACCGCGTCGCCGCCGGAGAGCTTGATAACGGCGTCATTCGGCACGATGACACGCGATCGCGGCGCCTCGCCCTCCCCCGTCGTTACTTCCTCCTCGAGAAAAACGACCTTCGCGCCCATTTCGGGCAGGATGCGCGGGTCTTTTTCCAGGATCGATACCTTGACCTGCACGGTCGCCTTCTGGCGATCCGCGGTCGGCACAACCTGCCGCACCTCTCCCTTGAACGAAGCGTCGGGGTAGGCGTCAAGAACGATCTTCGCGGGCTGTCCCTGCCGGATGCGCGCGATGTAGGCCTCGTTGACGTCCACTTCGACCTCCAGCGTCGTCAAGTCCGCCATCGTGACGACGGCGGTTCGCGTCAAAGCGCCCACGCCGCCCGCGCCCGCGGGCGAGACGATCTCCCCGACTTCCGCGTCCTTGCGCAAAACGGTGCCGTCGAACGGCGCACGGATGACGGTGTTTTCCAGGTTCGCGCGCGCGAGGCTCACCTCCGCGGTCGATTCCCGGCCTCCGGCGTCAAGCGTCGCGACGCGCGTCTGGATTGTCTCGAGCTCCTGCGCGGAGATGAACCCATCGGCGCGCAATTTTCGGGCGCGCTCAAGCGCGCGCTGGGCCTGTTCGAGTTCCGCCTTGACGCGGTCGCCCGATGATCGGGCGAGCTGAAGCTGCGCGCGGAAATCGGCCGCGTCGATGCGCGCGATGATGTCGCCCTTATTCACCTCGGAGCCTTCGTGGACGTTCAATTCCGTGAGGCGGCCGAGGATCTTGGCGGAAACGGACGCGCGCGTGCGCGCGACGACGTATCCGTTGGCAGTGATACCCGCAACCGGTCCCGTGT
>JAIOHV010000148.1 GCA_019912885.1 bacterium | reverse complement strand
CGCGAGGCGCGTCGCCTCGCCGATGCCGATCGCGCCGGGCGTATCGCGATCGACCGCCGCCAGGCCGTAACCCATCGGCGAGCGCGACACGCGAACAAACGCGACCTCGTCCGCGGAAAGCCAGACGTCCGCGGCGCGATGGTGAAAATAGACCGCGTGTTCATCCGGCCGGTTGGTCTCGCGCCACGCGAGCAGTTCGCCCGGATCGTCGAAGAAGAGAACCTCGCCGTCGCTGGTCTGAATCTGCGCGGCGAAACCCGGCTCCGAAAGATGCATGCGGCATTGAGCGCACGCGGTTTTGTCCCAAACCGGTTCGACCGGGCCCCGCGGCAACGATTCCGACTTGACGATGATGATCACGATCGCGGCGATGCCCGCCGCGGCCGCAAGCGCGAAACTGGCGGACATTTTACGCATCCGACAGCCTCGCGGGATCGACGGACTCCACGTCGCGCACGTGCAGATTGCGGATGTCGCGTCCGACGCGGCCGGAAAGCGACGGCAGAAGGTCGAGCTTTTCGTTTTGCGTCACGAGCTTTTCCCACCAATCGCCCGCGCCGCGATAAAACCCCAGCTCGCGAAGGCTCGCGGACGCCGCCTCGCCACCCGATTCCACCTGCACGACGCACATCGAGCGCTCGCGCAGATACGGCTCCGCGGCGCCTTCGTACGCCACGCGCCCGTCGGATAGCGCGACAATGTGATCGACCAGATGGCGCAGTTCCTCGAGCCGATGCGAACTGAGGATCACGGTGGTGTCCGGGCTGACTTGCTCGAACAGGCGAAAGAAGCGATCGCGCGAAACGGCGTCGAGGCTCGCGGTGGGCTCGTCCATGATGACAAGGCGCGCGGGCGAGGCCATCGCAAGCGCGATGAGGATCTTCTGCTTCATGCCGCCGGACAGATTGCGAAACGGCCGATCGGCCACGCCCGTCGTCTCGAGATCGAGCCCGCGGGCGACGCTTTCGAACGCGCCCGGGCCGATGCCGCGCAGGCGCGCCACCGCGTCGATCACCTCGCCGACGCCGGCGGAAAGGCTCGGCGCGATCTGCGGAATGTACGCGCAGCGCGAAAGCGGCCCGCGCCGGCGCACATCAACCGGATCGCCGTCGATCGCGATGACGCCCTCGCAAGCGACAAGGCCAAGGAGCGCGCGCACGAGCGTGGATTTTCCCGATCCGTTCGGTCCGACAAGCCCCACGCGCCGTCCGGCCGGGAGGTTCGCGGTGACGCCGGCAAGCGCCTGGACGGCGCCGAAGCGCTTGCGGACATCGCGAAATTCAACGTGCATCGGCGAGTTCCACGGGCAACGCCAGCGCCTTCATGCGCGGTCTCGGATCGGTGAAGGTCGTCTCCGGGTTGTAGAGCGGCAACACGCGGCTTGCGGCATCGAGCATGGACAGGGCCAGCGAGCCGCGAAAAAACGCGAGGTTCGGATGCAGCGAGATCATCGTCGTCGACAGGCGCCGCTGCTCGTAGGAAATGTCGCCGAATCCGTCGCGGTCAAGATCGTAGCCCGCATAGTCGTCGTAGTCGTTTTCCAGGAACACGACGTTGCGCGCGTTGCCGCCGCCGTCCACGCGCACCTGCTCGTGATTGTCGCGCAGGCTGTTGCGCTCGAATCGGTTGTTCGCGGGGCTCGCGTGAAAGACGATCGCCGTGTTCGAGAGCCGAAGGACGTTGTCGCGGAACACATTGCGGTCGCCGACCACGTACGGCGAATTGTCCATGTACACGCCGACGGTGTTGTGCGCGAAAACGTTGTTCACGCACGTCAGATTTCCCGACTCCTTCATGCCGAGGCCGATCCCCGCGGCGCCCGCGGAATCCGCGAGGACGTTGTGCGTCAACATGATGTCGCGCGAATACATGAGAAAGATCCCGACCACGTTGCCGACGTAGCGATTGCCCTCGATGCGGTTGCCGTGGCTGTACATGAAGTGCGTGCCGTAGCGCCCGCCCGTCACCGTGTTGCCGCGGATGAGATTGCGCGCCGAATACCAGATCACCATGTCGCGGCTGTGCGTGATGACGTTGTTTTCAATGAACGAATCGCGCGTCTCCCAGACGCGCACCGCGTCGCCGCGCAGGCCAAGCTGGGCCTCGTCCGTGCCGCGCACGCGGTTATTGATGATGCGCACGCGGTTGGATTTTTCGACGATCAACCCGAACAGCGCGTTCCTGATTTCGAGCCCGTCCACCACGGCGTCGTTGGCGTGAACAAGCACCGCGGCGTCCTGCAGATCGTAGCGCCCGCCCGAGCCGTCGACGGTGAATCCGAGAAGTTTCGCGCCGTCGGCCGACAGGCGCACGGTCGATCCCGTGCCGCGCATCGTGACCACCGCGTCGCGCGGCCCCCAGATGGAAATCGTTCGGTTGACGTCGATGGGCCCCGCGTACACGCCTGGCGAAAGGCAAAGCGCGTCTCCGGGCGCGGAGTCGGCGATCGCGGCGGCCAGGTCGGAGCCCGCGGGCACATCCCGGCACCGCGCCGGCCGCGCGGGGACGGGCAGGGTGATGGCGTCGGCGTCAAGGCGCGTTTCATCGGGCAGGACGATCGCGTCATGTTCGCGCGCCATTTCGCCGTCGGCGCCGAGAAGGAAAATCGTGAGCAGGAGAAAAAGGAGGATGCGCATCGGAAGCAAGCATGTCACAGGTGCAAGGGAAAAAAAGGCGGGAAGGCGACGGTTCGTTCGCCTTCCCGCCCCGGGAACGCAAAGGTCAGCCCGCGGGTTCCACGAGCAGGTAGCCCATCATTTCGAGATGGAGGGCGGAGCAGAACTCCGTGCAGTAGAGCGGGAACACGCCGGAGCGGTCGGCCTTGAAGGACACGTTCGCGTGTTCGCCCGGCTCGAGGCTCACGTTGATGTTGTACGTGCCGATGCCGAATCCGTGCGTCGCGTCGTGCGCCTGTTCCAGGTTCGTGATGTGAATGTGCACGAGATCGTTTTGCTTCACGCGGATGGTGTCGGGCGTGAAGTGGCTTCGGATCGCCGTCATGTAAACGTGCACGCCGTCCGCCGCGCGCTCGATGCGCTCCTTGCCGCCTTCGACCGCGAACTCGTCGAGCTTGTCGGTGACGGGATTCGTGCCGGCGGGCGTGTAGGCGATGATCGGCTTGAGCTTGTCGGCCTTGATCATCTGCGCGTAGTGCGGCTCGCCGAGCGGTATCGGCATGTCGTAGAGCAGCTCCATCTTCTCGCCGCTGATGTCGATGAGCTGGAAGTTCTGCGGCAGCAGCGGACCGACGTCGCCGAAGCGGTCGAGCGCCCACTTGTTCATCGCCACGAGGTACTTGCCGTCGGGGTTGACCGTGTCGCCTTCCGCGGTGAGCAGATGGCCGATGTTGAAATGCACCGGCAGCTTGTCGACGACCTTGAGCTCCGCGAGCGACCACTTCGCGACCGCGGACTCGATGAACAGCGACGTGTAGGCGAATCCGTTGCCGTCAAACTGCGTGTGTAGCGGCCCGAGACCGATCTCCGCCTGACCGCGGATGACGTCCTTGAACGAGAGGATCGGCACGCCGTACGGATCGTGGCCGTCGTAGGTCTTGGCGTCGATCGCCGCCTTGATCTTGTCGAACACGTACACGGTGCAATGCGTATCGAGCTTGCCGGAAACCACGAGCTCCTTGCCGTCGGGCGTCACATCGACGCCGTGCGGGCTTTTCGGCTCGCCGACAAAGTGCAGCAGGCCCTCTTCGACCGCGGTCGCAAGGCGGATGACCGGCATGTCCGTGATCATCTCCGTCTTGCCGGCCTTGAAAAGCTCCTCGGCCAGCCGCCAGTTGATGATGTGCATGTAGTCCATGTCGTTTTGCGACGCCCCGGACTCCAGCGGCGGATTGCCCTCGGCATTGCCGCCGTACGACATTTCCGTGTTGAAGCTGTTGACGAAGATCCACCCGTCGCTCGTGGCCTTGCCCGCGTCGGTCAGGTCCTGCATGTAGGGCGGCACCTCCATCGCGAACGATTGCGACTTGTCGATGCGGCCCTTTTCGCGGTCGAACTTCCAGAACACGATCGCCGAGCGGTACTCTTCCTTATAATTCTCGATCGGCACGTATTTGCCGCCGAGCGGGCCGGGAAACTGCCCGCCCTCGATGACGTACTCGGTGTTCGGCGTCACGAACGTGCCGCCGTGATCGTTGTAGATAAGCTGCGTCGCCACGATCTGCTTCGTGGCGAAATCGTGCAGGTCGATCACCGCCACGCGCGCGTTGGCCTTGTCGTTGATGAACAGCCAGCGGCCGTCGTAGTCGCCGTTCGTCTCCGAGAGCGCGGGATGATGCGTGTCGCCCCACGTCAGGTTTTCGCCAGGGCGATTGCCGTCCGCCAGCACCTTGTCGGTCTGGTCGCCGTATCCGTACCCCTGCCAGGGTTCGGGCGTGAAGACGGCGATATATTTCAGGATGCGCATCGACGGCACGCCGATCACGACGACGCCGCCCGCGTGGCCGCCGGACCCGAAGATGTAGTAGTCGTCCTTCTTGCCGGTCGGCATGTAGGTCTTGAGCGCCGCCGCGACGTTTTCCTCGGAGAGGCCGCGCTCGGTCATGAGCGCCCGAATGTCGGCGCTTGCGCCACCGGCTGCCGGGCCGGTCCCTCCCGATTGGCAGGCCACGGCGATAACGCCGACAACGGCCACCCCTGCGGCAAGCGCCAGCAACGGTCTGTAAATCCGCCTCATCGTTCACCCCCTTGGATGGAAATGCCCTCTACTTACCCAGGCTGCGGACGTGCTCACGCAGCGCCTTGACGACTTCCGGTTTGGCCACGAGATCCGGATTCGGCGGCATCATCGGGCTTTTGCCCACGGCCGCGCCTCCGTACATGACGATCTTTTCGATGTGCTCGTCCGTGACCGACTTCTGCCATTCGGCCAGCGTGTAGTCACGCGGCGGCGGCGTCAGGCCCTTCGACGCCGGGCCGTCGCCCTTGCCCTCGGCGCCGTGGCAAGGCGTGCAGCGCGTGGCGAAAACCTGCTGCGCCTCGGCGCGCGCCGCCGGGGATATCGTCGACGGGGCGGCGCCCGCGGATCCGCCTTCCGGGGCGGCCTGTTGCGGCGCCTGGCCGGAACCGCACGCCGACACAGCGAAAACGGTGATAAGAATCAGAAATCCGAACAGCTTGGCGTAGGAAAACCTCATGGCTCGATTGCTCCTTGACGTTGAGGTCGACCCGGTTTGCGTCGACGCCGCGGAACTTGCCGCACGGAATGCGCCGTGGCAAGGGGAGCTTGAATATAACCGTTAAATGGACCTTTATATCTTATATAGATGTAAGCCCGCTCACGTTTTTTGTCAAGCCCGCCCCGGCGAAACTCGGCGCACGTTTCGCGCGGGTGGCGTTCTGAGGTGTCAGGGATATCCACGTTTGCGGGGGAAGACTATCATGACCGCGGCGCGCGCGTTGTTGTCGCGCCCACGCTTTGGAGGGAGATGTGTCCATCGAGCGATTCGTGGTGATCGGCGGGCAGGCGGCCGGCATGAGCGCGGCAAGCCAGGCGCGCCGCAAATCGCCCGCGACGCGGGTCACGCTTCTCGAGAGCGGAACGGACGTCAGCTCGCTTTTGTGCGGGCTTCCGTATTTCCTTGGCGGCGTCGTCGCGAATCTGGACGATTTGACCGCCGTGACGCGCGACGCGGCGATCGACAACCGGGGCATCGATCTTCGGACGGATTGCCGCGTCGTCGAGATCGACCGCGCGGCGCGGGCGGTCCGCGCCCGGTTCGGTCCGGGCGATATGGAAGAAACCTTTCCGTTCGACGCGCTTTGCATCGCGACGGGAGCGCGCATCCGCGTGCCGGACATTCCCGGCAACGGCCTGCCCGGCGTGTTCGCGTTGCGCCGGCCCGGCGACGCCCGCGACATCCAGCGCTATATCGAGGAACACCGGCCGCGAATGGCCGCCGTCATCGGTGCGGACTACATCGGCCTGGAAACCGCGGAGAATCTGGCGAAGATCGGGCTTTCCGTCTCGGTTTTCGAGTCGTCCGACGGCGTCATGGGACGGATCGGCCCGGAGGTGACGCAGCTCATCGCCGGCGAACTCGAACGTAACGGCGTCAAACTCCTGCAAGGCGCCGAGCCGCAGGCGTTCGATGGATCGACCGGCGTGCGGGTCGTGCGGGTCGCGCCGTCGGACATCGAGGCCGATCTCGTCGTAATGTCCGGCGACCTCGAACCGTCGACGGCGCTTGCGGCCGACGCGGGCATCGAACTTGGCGCGCGGGGCGCGATCCGCGTCAACGAGCGCCAGGAAACGAGCGAGCCGAACGTTTTCGCGGCGGGCGATTGTTGCGAGTCGCTGCATCTGGTGACCGGCGAAAAGGTTTTCGCGCCGTCGGGAACGTCGGCCAACAAACAGGGGCGCGTCGCGGGCGTCAACGCCGTGGGCGGCGACGAGACATTTCGCGGCGTGCTCGCCACGCGCGTCGTGCGCGTTTTCGGCATGGACTTCGGGCGCACGGGCTTGACGATCGACGAGGCGGTCGCGGCGGGTTTCGACGCGCAGGCCAAGACGATCAAGACCTACAGCCGCGCGAACTATTTTCCCGATGGCGGCGAGATCTTCGTAAAGATCGTTTACGGACGGAACGACGGCCGCTTGCTCGGCGCGCAGATCGCCGGGCCGGAGGGCGTCAAGGGCCGCGTCGATGTCGTCGCGGCGGCGATCGCCGGGCGCATGAGCGTGCAGGAATTCTCCGACCTCGACCTTGGCTACACGCCGCCGTTCTCCGCGGTGTGGGATCCCGTGCTTATCGCGTCGAACGTCGCCAAGCGAACGGTGAAAAGCGGCGGTTGACGGAATCCATCGTGGCGTGGGACCTGCTTTCCATCGACGACGCCGAATCGGCCGGCATTCTGGATCCCTTTGACGGCGGCGATGTCCATTATCGTCCGGCGTACCTGCGCGCGATCGCCGGCGAAGGCGAGGGCGCTCCGATGTACCTGAGCGTGCACGAGGGCGGTCATGCCGGCGTGCACGTTTTCCTTGTGCGCGATCTGGCGGCGCTTTCGTTCGCGCACGATGTCGCGGGCGTCGATCTCGTCTCGCCCTATGGTTATGCCGGGCCTCTGCTTTCGAGGCGCGAGCCGGCGTTTATTGACGCGTTTTGCGCGGCGTGGCGCGAGGCCGCGCGCACGCTTGGCGCGGCAAGCGAGTTCGTGCGTTTTCATCCCCTTCTTCAGACGCACACGCCGTTTGCCGCGCGCATCGACATCGAGTCGCCGTCCGGCGTCGTGTTCATCGATCTCGCGGACGACATCGACGCGGGATTGTCCTTGACGTGCCGCAAGAACGTGTCGCACGCGCGAAAGCGCGGCGTGCGCGTGGAGTTCGCGTCGGGCACGGCCGGCATGGCGCGTTTTGTCCCGCTGTATCGCGCCACGATGCGCCGGCGCGAGGCGTCTTCCGTTTACGATTTCGGTGACGCGTATTTCTCCGCGATCGCAGAAGGGTTTGGCGACGACGCGCGCGTCGCGCTCGCGACGCACGAGGGCCGCGACATCGCCGCCGCGCTTCTGCTTCGACACGGGCCGCGCCTTCACTATCACCTCGGCGGATCGGATTTCGATTCCCGCGCGCTTTGCGGGACGAATCTTGTGTTGTATGAAGCGGCGTGCCGCGCAAGGGACGAGGGGCTCGCGACGTTTTTGCTCGGCGGCGGGCTGTTGCCGGACGATTCGCTGTACAAATTCAAGGCGGGGTTTTCAAATCGGCGCGCGGCGTTTTTCGTCGGGCGCGCGATTTACGACGCCGCGCGATACGCGCGGCTCATCGGCGCGGCGGGCGTCGCGGCGGATACGAAATACTTTCCGGCTTATCGCGCCGGGTCGAATATGGGATAAGGCGAGAAAGCTGTTGGAACCGCGACCGTAAGGGAGCGGGTATGGGAGCCCGGTGACGCGGATGAGTGATCATCGTGCCATGAGCGAATTTTACGCCGATCCGGCCGAACGCGAGCGCTGGGGCCGGAGCGTCGTGGAGGGCGGGCTCTATCCGACGGAGCAAAGGCTTCTGCGCGCGCATTTTCCGGAGCGGATCCGCGTCCTCAACATCGGCTGTGGCGGCGGGCGCGAGGCGTTTTCGCTGGCGCGGCGCAATTATCGCGTGACGGCGATCGACGCGGAGCCGGGTTTTGTCGCGCTGGTTCGCGAGGGCGCGGAAAAACGCAACCTCAAGATCGACGCCCGGACCATGGACGCGCTTTCGCTCGACTTCCCGGATGAGACCTTCGACGCGGTCGTCATGGTCGGCCAGCTCATCGGCCATATCCGCGGGCGGATGAACCGTGTGACGGCCCTGCGCGAGGCGGCGCGCGTGACGAAAAAAGGCGGCAAGGGGCTGTTTTCGACAAACTCGATCGAGGCGCGGCGACTTTATCGCGCGTATTTTTTCGGTGCGAACCTGCTGCGTCATGTGTATAACCCGCATCGCCTGGAGCGCGACGACGCCTTCGTGTCGCGCCGGGGCGGGCGGCGCAAGATTCTCGGGCGCGGACCGGCCGACGGCGTGTTTCACTGGTATCGCGTGCCCGCGTTTCAGGGCGACTTGGCACTTGCCGGCTGGCGGCCGGTCGCCGTCGCGCGCCGCGAGGACGAGGAGACGATCGAGCAGCTCGCGTTCGGCGGGGGCACCGAGACGTTTCACGTCGCCGCGCGGATATGACAAACAATGAGGAATTGGGAATTGCGAATGGGGAATATCATCACAGCAAGCCGTTGCAGGCGCGAGACGATGGCGTGACCAGGCCGCGTATTCCGCTCATGCCGCCGACGCTGCCGGACTTCGAGGAGATCGGCCCGATGTGGCGGCGCGTTCTCGAGTCGGGCACGCTCACGCTCGGGCCGATGACGCTCGAGCTCGAGGCCGAGGCCGCGCGCCGCCTTGGCGTCGGGCACGTCGTGGCGCTTTCCTCGTGTACCTCCGGCCTGTTGCTCGTCGTGCGCGCGCTTGGCATTCGGGGCCCGATCGTCATGCCGTCGTTCACCTGGGCGAGCACCGGCCTGGCGGCCGTGTGGAACGGCCTCGATCCGCGGTTTGTCGATATCGATCCGGCGACGTGGACGCTCTCGCCCGAGGCGGCGGAACGAGCGTCGGAGGGCGCGGGTGCGATCCTGGCGGTCAACATCTTCGGCGCGTATCCGGATATGGACGCGCTGCGGCAAATCGCACGCGATCGCGGCATTCCGTTCATCTCCGATTCCGCGCAGGGTCTGGGCGCGACGCACGAGGGCCGTGGCGGCGGTTCGCTGGCCGATGTCGAAATCTTTTCGATGTCGCCGACCAAGCTCGTCACCGCGGCCGAGGGCGGGCTTGTCGCGACGGACGACGAGCGCCTCGCGTTTGCCGTTCGCCGCATGCGCGATTACGGAAAGACGGAAGACGGCAAAGACATCGCGTACCACGGACTGTCCGCGCGCCTTTCGGAATTCCACGCCGCGCTTGCGCTATGCGGCCTGCGCCGCATCGACGATCTTCTCGCGTCGCGCCGCGCCCGGTACGCGCAATACGTTGAGCGCCTCGCCGGCGCGCCGGACATCGCGACGCAGGACATCCCGGCGGAAGAATCGTCGGCCAATTATTTCGTCGTTCGCGTGAAGGGGACGGGGCGGCGCGAAAAGCTCGCCGCCGCGCTCGCGGAAAAAGGCATCGCGTCCAAGCCGTATTTCTCGCCGCCGCTGCACCGGCAGACCGCCTTCGCCGAATACGCACCCGCGCGGCCCTTGCCGGAAACGGACGCCGCGTCGAGCGAGGGCCTCGCGCTTCCGCTCTGGACGCATATGCCGCCGCAAATCGTGGACGAGGTCGCGGACGCGGTGATCGAGAATATGGATCGAGACTTGTAGGCGGTGGGGAATGTACGTTGCGCTCTTTGACGCATTGCGCCGTCACGAAAGGACATCGAGATGAAGATCATGGTGGTAAGGTGCCCGTCATGCCAGGCGGAATTCAATCCTGGGATCAGAGTCGACGAAAAGTCATTTGAATCGTGTTCATTCACGGGAAATATAGCGAAATGCCCGAAGTGCGGCTCGCCCGTGAAGTGGGACAAGAAAGACGCATATTTTCGGGAAGTGGAGTTGCCTAACTGAAAAGGCGGCGGCTTGTTACCCCCGTCCCCCCACTCACTCGTCGACATCGCCGCCGATCCTCACCGCGCCCGTTGGAATCGGGATGACCGACAAATCGATGCGCACGACACCAAGGCGCGTTGCGGCGTAAAGAACGTTGTTTTTTGCGTCGAGCGACAATTCGCGCAATCCCGCGCCGGCGTACATCGGCCGCGTGAACAGGCCGTCGCGGATGCGCAGGATCTGCACCTCGCCGTCAAACCAGCTTCCGACGTACAGCAACGTGCCGTCCGGACTGATCGCGAGCGCGGTCGGATGGATGAGCGTTTCGACGTTGTATTGCGGCGCAAGGTCGCGCGGGACGAAATACGTGATCCGCTTGTCGAATCCGAACGCCACGTACAAGACGACGTTGTCCGGCGAAAGCAGCGCGCCGGTGATTGGCCGCGCGGCTTCGAAGACCTTGCGTTCCATGAGCCGCGCCGCGCCGAACTGAAAAATCCGTCCGCCGGCCTTTCGCCATCGGCCGGGATCGACCACGAACGCCAGCCCTTCGTTTTCGATCGTGAAAAGCTCTCCGACATCGCCGGCGTCGAACGGCGTGTCCCGGCACGTTCCGCCGGCGTCGGAGACGGGCCGGCTGCCGTCCCTCGGACCGGCGCACAGGGCCAGGTGCGCCCTTTCGTCTTTCACGACCGCGGCAACCAGATCGCTTCCCATGTAGCGCGCGTCGAATGCGGGCGGGCCGACGACGCGCCCGAATCGATCGCGCGTGTAGGCGTAGCGCGCCTGCACGTTCATGTACGGCAGTTGCAGCAGATAGACGCTGCCGCCTTGCGGGCTTTGCGAGACGGCGAGCACGGTTTTGTCATCGAAGCCCGAACGCACGGCGACGAAATCTTCAGCGGGGTTCGCAAATGAGGTCACCTGACCGTCCGCGAGATCGAGGGCGTGCACGGCGGACGGATCGTCGTCGCGGATAAAAAGCACGTGGTTGGCTTCGTTCGCGACGAACACCGCGCGCATCGGTCCACGCGCGGCGGGGAGAATTTGCGCGCGGCCGGGACGATCGAGCATCGGCGCCAGCAACGTCGAGCGATGTTCGAGTACCGGCCCGGCCAACAGGACGATCAGCGCCAGGGTGAAACCCGCAAGCGCGCGCGTGCCGAGCACGCGGCGAACGTCGGCGCGGATCAACATGCCGACGTGCAGCGTTAACCCGGCGGCGGCGAGCGCGATCATGCGCGGCACGTAACCGAAATCGCGCGTCAAAAATACCGTCGCCGCGGCGAGGCCCGCATCCGCGAGGAGAAGGCCCGCGATCGCGGCGGCGCGTGCGTTGCGAAGCAGAATATCGAAAAGGCGTACCGCGGCGTACGCGAGGAAGCACCACGCGATAGCCAGCACCATACCCGGTGCGTTCACAGGGTCGGCGATGGCGTCGCGAGCACGGATGAGTGAGTAAACGAGCACGCCGAACGCTGTCAGGCGCAACGCGAGGCGACGCGAGACGACAGGCGCGCCCTCCTTGTGCCGGGCCAGACGGATGACGTCGCGCAACGACAGCAGCGCGGCCGCGATGCCGAGAAGGACGAGCACGAGCACGGCGGCGATCGCAAGCGCGTCGAGGCTGACGGGAAGTCGCGCGCCCGGCGCACCGTCGGCAACGACGGCGGCGGATACGAAAAGCGGAAGTTCGAAAGGTATCGTCACGGCGGCACGCGATTACCGCACAGCGCGCCGCCGCGCGTCAAGAAAGCCGGTAACCTGGCGATCATGCGATGTCGCTCGCGGCACGGAGCGGTATAGGTCCCATGCGTCCTATAGGACCCATGCGTTTCGGGATTGGGAACGGGAACGGGAAATCTGCGATGGATCGGGCGCGTCGGGCGGCCTACAATCGCCCGCGATGATTCCGACGATGCGCGATTTTGGGCGGACGCTTGCCGCGGCGCCGCTCGTGTTTGTGTTTTACGGCCTGGCGCAAAACGAATACCTGTTCGTCCCGGCCGCCGCCAAGGCCGGCGCGCTTGCCGTCATCGCGGCGGGAATCGCGTGGCGGGTGATTCGCCGCGAGCGCGCGCACACGCCATTCTGGCTCGCCGCGTTCCTGGCCGCGTACGACCTGCCGATGTGGCTTGGCGGCTATTCGTTCCTCGGTCTTGTCGCCGTATTCCCGATGGCCGTCGCCGCCGTCCTCGCGTTCTTCGCCTGGCGGAACGCGCACTTCGCGCGGCGTGCGGGCCTCGCGGTGATCCTCGTGGCGGCGGTCGGCCTGTTCTTCTTGCAGTTCTATCGCGAAATCGCGTTTGACGAGTCGCTCGACCGCTGCGCGCGCGAGGCCGCGTCGCTCGATCCGGCCGTTCGGGTTTTTGACGAAGCCCGGCATCCGTACGACTTCGCGTTCGCGGCCGTGCCGGGTGACGACGAATCGGGAGCGCGGCGGCTCATCGCCGCGGCGTACGGCATGGAGGAGATCGTCCGCTGGTTCACGGACGATTCGCCGCCGGCGCTTGCCGCGACGACGCGCATCGACGCCGAAGGCGAGGTGCAGCGTTTGACGCCGAACGACGCGGGAGATGCGTTTTTTGCGCCGCCGTGGGGACGGCGCGGAGACGACGAGGCCATCCTCGTTCTTGACGCGAACGATCGAACGGTGACGCGCACGATCCCCGTGCCGATCTGCCGCAACGTCTTTGAGACGCTTCTCGATCCGGCGACCGGCCGTCTTTTCGCGCTATGCGAAGTTTCGCACACGCTTGTCGCACTCGACCCCGCGAGGGGCGGGTTTGTCGGCAGCGTGGATGTGCCCGGGCGCGATGCGTACGACCTGGCGTTCGACGTCGCGCGGCGGCGCATTCTCGTGACCGACTACTGGAGTCCGAACGTCGTCGTCGTCGACGCGGATCGCCTGACCGTGACGCACGAGGTGCGCGTGGGGTGGTCATCGTTCGGTGCGATTTGGCACGCGGACCGGTTTTACGTCGCGCGGCCGCTGGCGTCCGAGGTCGTGGAAATCGACGCGGACAGGCTCGTGGTGACGCGGCGGTTCGACGCCGGATACGGCGTGCGCGATCTGGCGGTCGACGCCGCGCGCGGCGTCTTGTACGCGGGCAACTATTTTGACGGCACCGTGGACGCGATCCGTCTTGCGACGGGCGAGCGCATCAAACGCGCCGCGGCGGGAATGCTGGTGCGCGGCGTGGAGTACGACCCGCGCGCGGACCGGCTGCTGGTGGCCGCCGGGTGCGGCGCGCGGGAGATCGATCTGGCGGAATGGCTTCGAGAATAATCGGTGCCGCGGTCTTGCTCCGTTATCGCAGCCGGATGAACTGAATATTGAACCGCTCGGTGATCGCGTCGATGAAATTGACGATTGCGCTGTTTTCGCGCTTCGTCCGAATCACCTCGTACGGAAAATCCTCGCGCTCCACGGGCTGTTGGGCCTTTCGCACGACCATGTTGATCGTGGAGGGGTACGTCGCCGAGCGGCCAAGCATCATGTCGAGGATCTCGAACCGGCGGAACAGGAAAAACATGCCGTCGGGCATCGGCCGCCAGTAGTCCTTGGGTGCGCGGTGGATGGGGCAGCGGCACGGCACGGTGACGATGGCGTGCCCCCCCACGGCGAGAATACGGAAAATTTCGTCCGCGACCTTGTGCGGCTCGTCGATGTGCTCGAGCGTATTGACGCAAAGAATCGTGTTGAACGAGCCGTCGCCGACCTTGCCGCGCAGGTCTTTCGCGTCGCCGATGATTTCGATCGTCGGCGGATCCCACTGGCGGATGTCCTGCTTGACGTATTCCAAATCGCCGAACAGGGGGCGGTAGTAGTTGGGCTCCCAGCCGGCGGCGATCTCGAGGACCGGACCTTTGATGGGATGCCGTTTGACGGCTTCCGCCACGTAGGCTTGCGATTTGACGTCCATATCTTGCTCCGCCGCGTTAGGCGCGGCGGGGGGAATGTGCGGAATCGCGTGCGCGAAATCAAGCGTGAGGATTGAGTGAGGATTGAGGATTGAGGATTGAGTGGAATCGCCACGTGCCTGGCGCGGCCGTCATCCTGAGGGAGCGCAGCGAGCCGAAGGATCTGGCCCCGTGCCGGAAACCGCGTGGCCGTCTGCCGGGTCGAGCCAGATCCTTCGCTGGCGCTCAGGATGACGTCGCACGGAGCCGTGACGCTTGACGGCGTGTCACGTCGTCCTTCGGGTTCACGTCGTCCATTGGGTCCATCATGTCCATTATGTCCATCTCGTCCATGGGGCACGGGCACGGGCTCGGGGCACGGGCACGGGCATGGATTACCGATCGCTACGTCCGCTCCTTCCTCTTTCCTCTTTTCTTGCACGCAATTTTTTTGCCATTTTTCCCCGGATTTGGGATTGATCGATTCTTTGGCGTAAGTTAAAGTCCATTCTCACGAAAGTCGCGTAACATATTGCGCTTGGGTGACTTTTTGATGGTTAGCGATGCGCTGCCGGAATTGAGGGAGTCGAAGGGCCGGGAGGTCGCCGGGGTCTTGTGCCTTGTCGCGGCCATCCTTTTGATCCTCGCGTTTCTCTCCCACAACCCGGAAGACCCCTCGCTGAACACGGCGACGGGCCTTTCGCCGCAGAACCTCGTCAGCCGCGTCGGTGCGGTCGTGGCGGACCTTCTTTTGACGGGTCTTGGGCTGACGGCCTATCTGCTGCCCCTGCTGCTCGCGTACGTTTCCGTGCTGACCTTCGCCGGCCGCGCGTTTTCGGTCACGGCCGCGCGTGTGTTCGGCATCGCGCTGTTTTTCCTTGCGGCCGGTTCGATCGTTGCGTTGATGCATTTGCCGATGCGAGACGACGCGCGGATCATCGAACGGGGCGGCGTGCTCGGCTGGTTTATCGCACGGCGCCTGTATCCGGAATTCGGGAAGGTCGGCGGGCTTGTCATCCTGGGCGCGGCGATCGTCACGTCGTTCGTTTTCGCGGTGAACTTCTCCGTCGCGCGTTCCATCATCGCATTGGGGCAGGCGTTTCGGGCGGGGGTGCGTGGTGCGGCGTTTGCTTTCGGGCACGCGGGCGCTTCGCTGCGACGACTTTTCGCGCGCCGCGCCCTGCTTGCCGAGGACGAAATCGCCGAACCGGAAGCCGGACCGGTCATCCACGCGCCCAAACCCGCGCGCACGGAAAAGCGTCGCGTCCAACCGGCGCCCGTCGAGGAAGCGCCGCGCGATTCGGAGGACGAGCTGCTCGGCCGCGTCATCGGTGATCGCGCCGCGCATCCCGCGAACGGCCACGCCGAAACGTCCGGCGACATCGACGATCTGGGGCGCATCCTCGAATCCATCGAACTGAATCACGACGATTACCGCGAGGCGCGCGATTCCGCGCCGAACACACCCGAGCCTCGCATCTCCGAGCGCGCCGACGCGAAGCGTCAGCCCGCGACGCCGGGGCAGATCGATTTCCTGCGCGGCACGGGACCGTACATTCCACCGCCGATCGAACTTCTCGAAGATTACCGCGGGCGCAATCTGCCGGTCGATCGCGAATTGATCGTCGAGTCGAGCCGGCAGCTAGAAAGCAAGCTCGAGGATTTCGGCGTGCGCGGGCGCGTCACGAACGTGCACCCCGGCCCGATCATCACAATGTACGAGTTCGAGCCGGCGCCGGGCATCAAGGTCAATCGCATCGCGTCGCTGGAGGACGACCTGAAGATGGTGCTGCGCGCCGAGAGCGTGCGCATCATCGCGCCGATCCCCGGAAAGGGCGCCGTCGGCATCGAGGTGCCCAACGCCGTTCGCGAGACGATCCTGCTGCGCGAGCTGATCGAGTCCCGTCCGTTCCAGAGCGGGGAATCGCCCTTGTCCGTGCCGTTCGGCAAGGACATCACCGGCAACCCCGTCATTCAGGATCTGGCGAAAATGCCGCATCTTCTGGTCGCGGGAACGACAGGCGCGGGCAAGTCCGTGTTCATCAACACGCTCATCACCGGCATTCTCTACAAGGCGAGCCCGCAGGATGTGCGGCTGATTCTGATCGACCCGAAGATGCTCGAACTATCCGACTACGCCGACATTCCGCACCTTCTGTGCCCCGTGTGCACGCAGCCCAAAAAGGCGACGGCGATCCTGCGTTGGGCGGTCGGCGAAATGGAAAGCCGCTACCGCAAGCTGCGCGATCGCGGCGTGCGAAACATTGCTAGCTACAACAAGAAGGTCGACCGCCTGCGCGCCGAACGCGGACGACGCCGGGGCGCCGAGGAAGACGATCTCGAGCGCCTGCCGTATATCGTCGTCATCGTGGACGAGCTCGCGGACCTGATGATGGTGGCGCAAAAGGATTTCGAATCGTCGATCGCGCGCCTGGCGCAGATGGCGCGCGCGGCGGGCATTCACCTGATCCTCGCGACGCAACGGCCGAGCGTCGACGTCGTCAGCGGCGTCATCAAGGCGAACTTCCCGGCGCGCGTCAGCTTCAAGGTGTCCTCGGGCACCGATTCGAAAACGATCATCGATGCCTCGGGCGCGCAGCGCCTTTTGGGAAACGGCGACATGCTTTTCCTTCCGCCGACCACAAGCGAGGTCGTGCGTATCCACGGCTGCTGGATCTCCGAGACGGAGGTGCAGGCGGTGGTGGAAAACATCAAACACGGCGGCGCGTCGGCGTACGACGAAGCCGCGATTCGCGCGATGGAGCAGGAAGAGGAGGCCGGGGAAGATGGTCAGGACGCCGACCTGGAGGACGATCCGGAGTACGACCGCGCCATCGAGATCGTGGCGCGCGAACGCAAGGCCTCGGTCAGCTACCTTCAGCGGCGGCTGAAAATCGGCTATAACCGCTCGGCGCGCATCATGGAGCGCATGGAGCGGGAAGGCATCGTCGGGCCGTCCGACGGAACGAGCCGACCCCGCGAGGTTCTTGTCCCCTCACGCAAATACGATTGATCCAAAATGAAACGCACCGTTTTCGCGGCCCTCGTGGCCGCGCTGCCCCTTGTGTTCGCGGCGCCCGCCGGCGCGCAGACGATCGACGAGATCGCCGAAAAGGTCCGCTCTGCTTACGCCTCGATGAAGGATTTTCGCGCGGACTTCATCCAGGAGACGACCTCCGCCCGCGGCACGCAGGGCGCGTCCGGCACGATCAAGATCAAGCTGCCCGCGCGCATGCGCTGGGACTATGCCGAGCCGACGAACAAACAGCTTTTGACGGACGGCCTGACAAGCTGGATGTATCTGCCCGACGAAAAACAGGTCTACGTGCAGCCGCTTTCCGGATCGGCCAACGCGAAGATTCCGCTGGAAATGCTCACGGGCCGCGTCGACTTTCGCGAGGAATACAACGCGAGGCTCGCGGGTGACGCCGACGGCGTCGTGACCGTGGAATTGTTGCCGAAAACGGAAACCGCGGGATTCGATCGCGCGACGCTGTGGATCGACAAGTCGACCTGGCGCATCAGCAAGTTCACGATCACCGATCCCTACGGCGCAAAGACGACGGTCATTTTGAAGAACGCGGCCGTCAACCCCGGCCTGGCCGATTCAGAGTTTACGTGGACGGACAAGCCGGGCGTCGAAATCGTCCGCGCGCCGGGGAGCTGAGGCGAATATGAGGATCGAGAATCGAGAATAGCGGGAAACCCGGCGCGTCGCGGCTCGCGCCGCGCTCGGAGCGAACTTGCGACTCCGGCAACGCCCGCCGCTCGGCGCTTCCTACGGATGTGCGGTGATCGCGCGCGCGATCGCCTCGGCGAACAGGCGATGCCCGATCGCGGTCGGATGAATCCCGTCGTCGAAAAACAGCGGTTCGTCCCCCGCGTACGCCACGAGCGTTTCATACGGATTCACGATCGTCAGATTTTCGCGCCGGCTGATCTCCCGGACGATGCGCCAGAGTTCCTCGGCGAAGACCGCGTCGTCAAAGGCATCGGTCCCGGGCGCCAGCGACGCGGCGCGCATCGCGTTCACCCGCGGCGCGACGGCCGGCAGTTGCAACGCGAGACGCACGCCGCCGCGCCGGCACGTCTTGACGAGCAGCTCCACGTCGTTTCGGAACTGGCGCCGGATCGCGCCGGACATCTCGACGGTTCCGTCGAGTTCGACGATCCCCTGCATCGCGGAACGGACATCGGCGTGCACGCCTCCCTTGATGAGCCGGCGCATCGCCCGATACAGGTGCGATCGCGAAAGCGGAGACGGGCGCGGGTCGCGCGGGCGGCGTATGTCGCGACGCAGCGCGTTCAGCGCGCGCAGCTTCGGATAGTTCGCGTCGAAAGCCGTTTGCACGACAACGATGTCGGGTTGAAGCGGCAAGACCTTGGCGCGCACGCGATAGATGTGCTGCGGCAGCGTCGTGCCGGGCACGCCCGCGTTGATAACTTCCGCGCGTTTTCCCGGCCACGCGTCCGCAAGCAAGGCGGGCAGGTGCGCGCTGTAGGTTTCGTGCGGGCGCAGGGTGTGACCGAACGTGGTCGAATCGCCGACGCAAAAGATGCGCACGGTGTTCGCCGGCTTTCGGGCATCGAATTCGGGACCGCGAAAGCCGAGGCTGTTGACCGCGTCGCTGCCGGGCCCGAGCGCGCGGGGAATCTTCGCATGCGGGAGCAGGTCGTACATCGCGCTGTGGATGTCGTCGAAAAGCGCTTCCTCGGGTGATCGCGACAGTCCGGTCGCGGCCGTGAACGACTCGCCGAAAACGAGGGCGATGATGATCGCGAGTGCGGTGTACACCCCTTTTCTCATCGACCGCTTCCCGGTTTTTGAGGCTAACGGGCGCGCGTTTCGCCGCCGTTTTCGCCCGCCGCCGGCGCGGCGACCGGCATTTCCGCCGCGTGAAACGCGCGCAGGTATTCCCAGCCTGACCACAGCGTGACGGCGAGCGCGGCGTAGAGCATCACGGTGCCGAACAGGTGCATCGGCAGCGGGAACAGCCACAGGAAGTCATACGTCTCGTGGAAGAGCAGGGCGCATAGCGCGATCGCCTGCAACACCGTCTTGAGCTTGCCCCACACGCTCGCCTGTATGATGAGCCCCTCCGCCGATGCGATGGTGCGCAAGCCGGTGATCGCCATCTCGCGCAGGACGATGAGGATCGCCAACCATGCGGGCGCGCGATGCTGCATCACAAGCAGCAGCAGCGCGGTGACGACGAGCACCTTGTCCGACAGCGGGTCGAGAAATTTGCCGAGAACCGTTACCTCGTTTCGCGAGCGCGCCAGGTAGCCGTCGAGCATGTCGGTGACGAACGCGACGGCAAGGACAAGCCCCGCGGCGAATTCGAGCCCGCGGATCGTCGCGTCCTCACCGGTCCAGGATTGCGCGTAAACAAGAACGACGATCAGCGGAAACGCACCGATACGCGCGGCGCTGACGATGTTGGCGGGCGTCCAGCGCCGCGTCTCGGAACGCATCAGGGCATCTCCAGGCGAAGTTCGTCGATATAGCGCTTCACCTTGGCGACAAAGGCCTGCGTTTCCCCGATGGGCGGAATGGCCTGCATGCGGTCCACGGGCGCCGGCCCTGCGTTGTAGGCGGCAAGCGCGAGCGTGAGATCGCCGCCGTAGCGGTCCAGGAGAAATGTCAGATAACGCGCGCCGGCCGCCGCGTTTTCGTACACGTCGAAAGGATCGTCGCAGCCGAATCGCCGCGCGGTCGCGGGCATGAGTTGCATGAGTCCCTGCGCACCCATGGGCGAGGTGACAAACGGATCGAGTCGGCTTTCGGCCATGGCGACCGCGATGACGACGATGGGATCCTGCCCGGCGGCGGCCGCGGCCTGGCGAATCGTCTGGATCACCAATTCGCGGCCGACGGGCGCCTGTCGCGCCACCGCGATCTGCGCGCTCTGACGGGCCTCCTGCTTGAGTTGCCCAAGCCTTCCCGCGGGGTCGAAATTCAGATAATTCGTGACTCGCGCCAGGGCGGGGGC
>JAIOHV010000147.1 GCA_019912885.1 bacterium | reverse complement strand
CCGCAATCGGCCCCGCGACGCGCGCCGAGGTGCGCGCGGTGGTGTGGGGCCTTCGCGACGGAAACCCGATGGTCCACGAAGCCGCCGCCCGCGCGGCCCGCGCCATCGATCCGAATCTTCCCGCCGACGCGCGCGCGGAGCTTGTCGCCGCGCTGTCGGATCATCGCGGACCGGTGCGCGCGGAAGTAGCGGCGGCGCTTGGCCGCGTCGGCGGGCGCGCCGCGGTCGATCCGCTCATTGTGCGTCTTTCCGATTCCGACGAACGCGTACGCCTTTCCGCGACGCACGCGCTGGGACTTCTCGGCGCCGACGCGATCACCGCTCGCGACGCGCTCAAAGAGCGCTTGTCCGACCCGGACCCGAAAGTGCGCGAAGCAGCCGCGCGGGCAATCGCGAGAATTGACACAGCGGTGAGGTGAGATCTCACCGCAAAGGCGCGAAGGAACCGCAAAGAGCGCATAGGAAAAGGTCAGGACAAATGGCCCTGACCCTTGGCTTCTTCGCGTGTTCTTTGCGCCTTCGCGGTAAAGACTCGTCCCTACTCGCTCAGAATCTTCTTGAACTCCTCGGTCATCTTCGGCACCGCCTCGAACAGGTCGGCGACAAGGCCGTAGTCGGCCTTCTGGAAGATCGGCGCCTCCGGGTCCTTATTGATCGCAACAATGACCTTGGAGGTCCGCATGCCGGCCAGGTGCTGAATCGCGCCGCTGATGCCGCACGCGATGTAGAGCACCGGGTTCACCGTCTTGCCGGTCTGGCCGACCTGCATGGCGTGCGGTGCGAAGCCGGAATCGACCGCCGCGCGCGAGGCGCCCACGGTCGCGCCGATGACATCCGCGAGTTCCTCGAGGATCGCGAAATTCTCGGCGTTCTTCATCGCGCGCCCGCCGGAGACGATGCGCTCGGCTTCGGTGAGATCGGGCCGGGCGCTCTTGGCGGCCTGCGTCTCGACGACCTTCGCCTTCGCGTCTCCGAACGACGCGTCGAGGCTGACCGTCTCGGCGCTGCCGCCGACCGGCGGCGCGACGGGAAAGGTGTTCGGGCGAAGCGAAACGACCGCGGGCGTCGTCGCGAACTCCACCGACGCGAACGCCTTGCCGGAAAACACCGGGCGCTTCACGCGGACCTTGCCGCCTTCGACCGCGATATCGACGCAGTCCGCCGCGAGTCCGGCGTCAAGACGCGCGGCCAGGCGAGGCGCGAGATCGCGCCCCGCGGACGAGGCGGCAAACAGAACGATGCCCGCGCCGGCCTGCTTGACCGCGTCGGCGAGGATCTTCGTGTAGCCCTCGCTCGAATATTCGGACACGCCGTCCGCGGCAAAGACCTTCGTCGCGCCGTACGGGGCGACCTTTTCCGCGAACCCGGCAAGTCCGGTCCCGATCGCGACGACGGAGAGTGTTCCGCCAAACGCGCCCGCGACCTCCTTGCCCTTGGTCAGAAGTTCCAGGGTCACCTTTTTGGGGGACCCGTCCTTGATTTCGGCAACCGCCAGTACGTTGGCCATGATGTTTCCTTTCAACCCGCTCCCTTACGGTCGCGGTTCCAATCGATGATTGAGGATCGACGAAAGAGGATTGAGGATTGAGGATCGAGTGGAATCGCGAAGTGCGTTGCAATGGTTCCGTGCAGCCCGCGCACTTCGCCGCGCCTTTGGCACGGCTTCGTTTGCGGCACCGACACCGCCGTTTGCGGCTCCGACGCGGCTGCTTGCGATTCATTCCCCATTCGCAATTCCCCATTCCCCATTAATCAGATGACCTTGGCTTCTTCGCGCAGGAGACGCACGAGCTCCGGTACGTTCTCGACGCCCGTAAGCACCTTTCCCGCCTGCCGTTCTTCCGGCAGCGAGGTCGCGACCAGCGTTGTCCTGGCGTCCGCGCCCGCGAATTCCTTCACGTCCACCGGCTTCTTTTTCGCCTTCATGATGCCGGGCAGGCTCGCGTAACGCGGCTCGTGGCCCGTCTTTGTGAACGACACGACGCACGGGGCCGGCGCCTCGGTGACAAGCTTCGTGCCGCCCTCGACATCGCGCCAGGTCTTCACCGCGCCATCGATCTCGATCTTCGAGGCGATGTGCACGTGCGGGAGATTGAGCAGCTCGGCGACCATAACCGGCACGGCAAACTGGTCGTCGTCGATCGCGCGGCAGCCCGAAAGGATAAGATCGTAGCCTGCGTCTTTCAGCGCGCCGGCGATGCCCTTGGCGGTCCCCAGGCTGTCGCCGAACGCCGGCTCGCCTTTCACGTGGATCGCGTCATCCGCGCCCATCGCGAGCGCCGTGCGCAGCGCCTCGACAATGCGGTCGGGTCCAAGGCCGAGCACCGTGACGGATTCGAGCTTGCCCGCATCCTTGAGCAGCAACGCTTCCTCGACGGCGAACTCGCAGTAGGGGTTGAGGATCCACTTGACCCCCTCCAGATCGAAGCCTTTGCCGTCGCCGGAAAGTTTGATGCGGCTTTCCGTGTCCGGCACCTGCTTGCAAAGAACCACAGCTTTCATTTTTCGTCCTTCCCTTCAGATTCGCGTGTTTCGCGTTTTCGGTCCCAAATGGACGATATGGACTAAATGGACTTGATGGTCTCGATGGACCCGATTCGCGGATCCGACAATTTCTCCGTGTTCTCCGTGTCTTCCCCGTGCGCTCCGTGTTCCGTCGATATGGCGCGTCACTTGCGCGCGAGAAGTCCGTCCAAAAACAGCGCGGAAAGGGCGCGGGCCGCGTCGTCCGCGGAAAACGGCGGCCGGCGCGCGAGCACCGCGGCAAGGACCAGCTCGTCGATCGCTCCGAAGATCGCACGGCGCAATACGTGCGAGTCCGCGTCGGCGCGAAACACGCCGGCTACGACGCCATCTTCGATGATTTCGCCGATCACTTTCAGGAATTCCGCGAACTTGATCGGCACATATTCCTTCATGAACTTGTGGCTCTGGCGCAGCTCGACGGAGAGCACCTCGGCCAGGTTCTTGTGTTTTTCCATGTAACGAAGGTACGCGACGACAAACGCCTCGAGCCGGCGCGCGGGTTCGGTTTCGCCGGCGAGCACGTCCTTGGCGTGCGCCATGGCGACGCCGATCTGCTGCTCGAAAAGCTGGATGAGCAGGTCGTCCTTGTTCTTGAAGTACAGGTAGATCGTGCCGTCGGCGACGCCCGCTTCCTTGGCGATTTCGCTGATCTTGGCGTTGTGGAACCCGTTTTTCGCGAAGATCTTCACGGCCGCGCGAAGGATTTTGTCGAACTTGGCCGTCTTGGCCTGCGCGAGCGTCGCCCGGTCGGCCTTGACCGACCCCTCCGCCTTCGCGTTTTCGCCCTTGCTCGCGCCTTTGGCGTTCGCGCCTTTCGCGCGCGGCTCCGCCTTGGTCCCGGGTGTGGTTTTGGCGTTTTTTTGCGAATTTTGGGTCAATTTCCGAAGTCCGATGCGCGCGGCAGGAAAATGAATGAACCGTCACTCAGTCTGGGCGGGATTAGCACGCGCGGCGGGGCGGGTCAACCGGACGCGGGTCAAATCCAGTGACGAATTACGAGTGACGAGTGACGAGTGGGAATCGCGGAATCGCATTTCCGTACCAAGACTCGAAAGCCATGAAAAAATTTGAACCGCACCGCATCGCCCGAAAGCGCCTCCGCACTGTTGAGGAAAATCACGCCGTGCTCGCCGCTCGCAACTCCCCATTCAGGAAATCACTCGTCATTCGTAATTCGTCACTCGCCACTTGCGCTGTCCGTATCCATCCTGTCCATAATGTCGATTCCGTCCATTCCGAAAGCGAAACCATGACAAAAGCTCTTTCCGTCCTGATGCTTCTGCTCCTGGCTGTGGGGCTTTCCGCCTCGTGCGCCTGCGACGAAAGCACGGGGCTCGATGACGATGACGACGACCCCTCCGATGACGACGATACCGCGTCCGATGACGACGACGATTCGGCGCCGCCAGACGACGACGCGGTTGACGACGACACCGGCGGATACGGTTACGACGTGCCGGTGAAATCGGATGCGCCCTGGCCGATGCACCGGCGCACCGTGAGCAACAGCGGGCGCAGCCCGATCCGCCCCGTCGCGAACGACCGGGAGCCGTGGGTCTATTCGACAGGGCGCGGCGTCTATCACGAGATCGCCATCGACGCGGATGGCACGCTCTACGTGGGCACCGCGGACACCTTCATCCACGCAATCAACCCCGACGGCTCCGAAAAGTGGCGATTCGCCACCGGCGAGATCAACGACTCCACGGCGCTCATCGGCGCGGACGGCACAATCTTCGCCCCGAGTGGCGACGGGTACGTCTATGCCATCAACCCCGACGGAACGGAGCGCTGGCGGCTCGCCGCGCTCGGCGGCGCGTTCATCACCTGGTGGGAAGGCCACATCGCGATGGGACCGGACGGCACGCTCTACGCCGGCAACGACGACCGCCGCATGTACGCCATCAGCCAGGCGGGCGACGTGCTATGGACGCACGAAACCGGCGATCAGATCTGGTCGTGCCCCGCGCTCGATTTTCGCGGTCGCCTCTATTTTGGCAGCAACGATGTCATGGTCCGCTCGATCACAACCGAGGGCGACGCCCGCTGGCGCGCGCTGACGCTCGGCCCCGTCGCGGGATCGGTATCGCTCAATGATGCGCGCGATACCGTGTACGCCGGCTCGTTCGACGGCCACCTGCACGCGATCGACGCGGCAAGCGGCAAAAGGCTCTGGAAGCATCCCGCGCGCGATCACCTCTACGCCTCGCCGTCGGTGGGGGCGGATGGCACGATCTACGCCGGCAGCGCGGATGGCTCGATGTACGCGATCAATCCCGACGGTAGCGCGCGCTGGACCTACGACACGCTCGACCCCATCCGCTCGTCCGCGGCGATCGACGGCGACGGCAACATCTACTTCGGCGCGGGCGACGGCCGCGTGTACGCGTTGAGTCCGGAAGGCGAGCGGCTGTGGGCGTTCGACACATCCACGAGCGACCGCAACGACTTAAACGGCTCGCCGTCGATCGGCGAAAACGGCGTCTATATCGGCGGCGAGGCGGGCGACATCGTGTTCATCCCGTTCGGCTGGTGCGAGACGTCAAACGATCCGCGGTGCGTCACGAGCGCCGGCGAGGACATCCCCACGGACGGCGCGCTGCTCTACTATTACAGCACCGGCGGCAACTCGGAGCCGAGCGTCACCGAGACGCCCGCGCCGACAAGCGCGATGACGTTTCGCCTTGTCGTGCGCGAGGGCGGCGATACGATCTGCGCGCGCATCAAAAGCGAGACATTGCACGTGACGGTGGCGCCGAATTTCGCCTACCGCGTGGAGCCGAGCGCGGACGGCAACTTTGTGTCGATCATCCCCGACGCGCCGCTGCCGATGGATGCGAACTACCTCGTCGAAATCTCCGGCGAGTATCTTGTCGGCGGGTTCCGCCTCGGCAACCGCGTCGTGGGCGGCAACGTCGGCGGAAATTTTGAACGAACGTTCAGCTTTCGCACCGCCGCGCCGACGGGCAACGGCCTGCCGCTTGCGATCGGGGCGAACGAATCCACGGTGCTGTGGCTGCGTCGCATGGCCGTGCCGCAGCCGCCGATGATGACGACCTTCAACCAGATCGGGTTCGACTCGTACAACTTCTTCGTTGCGCCCGTCGCGATCGACGAGGAGAGCGGCGCGCTCGTGACGATCGCCGTAGAGGGCACGCCCGGGCTTAATCCCGCCGTCAACCCGGATTCGAAATCGATCTTCGCGCTGAACGGCCAGTCCATCGATTCGTACTTCGCGCTCGAGGGCGCGGGCTTTGCCGTGTCGATCACGGATGTCGATATCCGCCTGGACGATTTCCGCGCAAGCGGCCGGCTTTACCCCGACCTGACGAGCGACCCGCTGAACATCTACGGCGAGGTGACCTGCGCGAACGTGGAGTTTTTCGGAACGCAGCTCGACATCCTCGGCCTGTGTCATCCGGATTCCGGCAAGCTCATCGTCAACGGCACGGCGCTGTTTTCGCCCGCGCCGGGAGATCTCGGATCGCGGCCGGACATCGACGTCGATTCGATCGACGCGGGCGCGGATTTCGTGCGCGCGAACTTTACGGCGAACGACCTGCCGGCCGCGGACCATCTACCGATCGTCGTGCTTCTCGACGACGCGACCGGCCGCGCGGTGGAGTTGGACTACGGCCTGTCGCTCGAAAAAGCCGCGAAGCCAAACGGAACGCTCGCGAGCGTCACGCTCCATCTGCCGGATGGATTTGACCTTTCGGGCAAAACGGCCGTGGTTTTGGTGAACCTTTATCCAGTCCATGAGGAACAGGTTTCTTTCTAAATAAAATAAATTCGTGGCGAAAATCGATCTTGCGTAAGGCCGCTTGATTTCTGTAAGATCGATAACGCCGCGAATAGGAGCGCCCATGATTTCGACCCGACGAATCGCCGCTCTGACCTCTCTTGCGTTTGTCCTCGCGCCCGCATCCGTTGCCTTCGCGGTCGAAGACGAAGACCCGGGGGGGGGGCGGAGTGTACGATTGAGGACGTGGATTATGGGTTAGGCAAGGGCGCCGACGCGGCGTGGGCGGACTCGGGCAAGTCTGACCTCGACGCCGGCGGCGAATGCGCGTTGACCACCGTTGTGATCGACGGGCGGCCGGACGAAGCGATGGCCGTCGAAATCAACGTATTCGCGATGTTCGGCCCGAACCGGATTCCGATTTTCAAGAACAGCGTAACGGTCACCGCCGAAGAGCGCGTGACGATTCCTGTCGATCTCACTCCGGCCGTCGGCTATTACGAAAAGCAGGCGGCCTACGTCACGACGGTCCATGCCCGCCTGACGGAGTTGCGCGGCGACGGCAAACCGGGCTATACAAAGGCGCTTCCCTCTCGCTATCTCGCCTGGCACAAAAGCGCGTCGCGTATCGAGGCGCTCGACGCCGCGGAACTCAAGAAGACGTACCCCGGCGGCGTATTCGGCGCCGAGGAGCGCGCGATGTTTGCGGCGCTCGCGGCCGAGGAGAAAAACGCGGTTCCGCTTTGGATGGAGCCTCCCGTCACGTGGGAGGGTTGGACCGGCGTCATGCCTGACAAATCTGTCCTGGAAGGGAGGCGGCCATGAACGCCAGAAAATTCGCCCTCCTGTTTCTTGCCGTCATGCTTCTTGGAACAGCCGGAACCGCGCACGCGACGAACTATCAGGTGCGTTTTTGCGTATTTCCCGTCATGTATTGGGAGGACGCGAATTCCGCGGATTATTGGGTGCTGCCGGATCCCGAAATGGCTTATCTCCTCATCCCGGCGTATGGCGTACGCGTCCGTGTTCGCGAGGGACTTCTCGGGCAGACCATCTATTACGACTACGCGACCGAATATGTAGGGAATTGCACAACCTACATGACACTTTCCGATACGAAAACTTACAGCGTCGTGGCCTATTCGGAAGCCAAGACCACTACGAATAATTATGTCAAGGTCGTTGAGGATGACGCCACACCCGCCGTTTATTGGCAACTGCTGATCAGTGGCTTCGTGCCCGATGATAACGAGACAATTCCGCTTTGGGTAAGTAATCCAGGCGGCGCATCCATCGCCCAGGTCACGACGGCGGCGTCTTACATCGTGAATAAACGGCCCGGAGGCGTAATCAATCAGACGATCAGCTTGTTTAATGGCAATAGCGGCTGCGGTGGTGATGGGAGCTGTGCTCGAGAAGACGGAGTTTTTCTTTCGGAAAATGGTAAGTCACACAAGTTCATTATAGCACACGAGCTGGGGCACTACATTGGAATTTTGCGTGATGATGGAGGTCTAGTGCACACCGACGAATTGCTATTAACAAACCACGATTGCGATGAATGGACAGACACAAGCCACGATTTCATAAGCCTCGAATGGCAAAATGTAGCAGCAAAAGAGGGGTTTGCCCATTACTATGCAGCGACGGTATGGAACGATATTGAAGAATCCGACTGCGAGTATTTTTACTACAAGACCATTTGGTTTAATAAAGCGGGGCAGCTGGTGCATGTTCCTCAAAATTATAGTTGCGAGTCTGGCAACAATTACTTAAGCGCAAATTGCGATCCCTATGACGACAACCAGTCCCTCGAATACGATTGGCTTCGTTTTTGGTGGGACCTCATGACCGATGACGGCGTGACATTTAATACTATAATGGATGTGTGGACAGGTTCAGCCCCGAGCGACTGGGAAGACGAGGGCGTCGGTGTTTATGACGCGTTGAGAGACGCTGCAGATTTAGAAAGTGTGGATTTACTTGACTGGGATGCGCAAGCTGCGTATAACGGCATCGACAATTAGAAAGGTAAAATTGCTATGTCGATTGTGCACAGACTATTTATTTTGCTTTCTATTGCCATGATATTCTGCGACATTCGCTTCGTCGCCGCTGGAGACGAAATGGAGTCATGTGGAGACTATTACTTCCCAGAATTATGGTTCGATATTCACGATTTTGAAACCATCAACAACGACTTTGTTAAACGTTTTGGATATTTTGCGGGCATTCTCGCAGAGGTGGTAATTAACGGAAACGATATTAAATTAGATACTGATGGGTGGGAGATGGACGTTGCCTGGAACCGGACGGAATTTGAGCCGCCTATGTCATCGGGTGATTCGGTATTTGTTCACGCCACGGGCTCAAACGAACGATTTGGAATTATCTATGTATTCAGCAAGAACTGGGAACTACTTCTCGCGATGGGCGAAACCAAATTACATCCTTTGAGTTTGAATGATGGTGAAGTCAAAATCGATTCGGATTCTGAAAAGCCTGTATCTTGCAACTATGATCTAAGCGGCGCTCTGCCTTGGTACGACGACTGGGAGTACGTTTATGGACATTCCTTTGTCGGAAACCTGGCAAATAGTGATTTTGTCGTCAATAAACCCGGCGAATCTGCTTTGACGAACGATGGACTCTACGACGTTTTTCTTCCAGTAAATTGGACCGGAGAAACCGATACGGATTACTACATTGTTGGTCGGTTTCAGATGATGCGAACCGAACAGGTAGCCTCTGACGACGACGCCGACGACGACGACGCGGCCACGGATGATGACGACTCGGATGACGACGATGACGATGACGACGACTCGGATGACGACGACGACTCGGATGACGACGATAACGATGACGGCGGCGGCTGTGGGTGCGGGTGTTGAGCGAAGGCGCGCCCCTTGCCAAGATTTGCCGCTAAAAAAACAGGCCGTTCGAGTCCGAAATTTCCAACGTTCTCACCGGGAGCCATAGGATTGACCTCCTGGATTGAACCTTCAAAGAGGCCTCGCGGCTGCGTTGAATAACGGTTAGGAGCCTAACATATCGACGAAATTATTTTGACTTTTCGTTACCGATAAAACTAATTTCCGCGCCTCTTTCAATCCAGCCCCAGGAGGGAGCTATCCGATGGGACGCAATCGATTGTTTGTTCTGATGATGCTCGCGCTTGTTGCCATGCTGGCGACGGTCGCCAACGGCTGCGGCGACGATGACGATGACGACGACGATGATGTTGGAGACGACGACGCGGATGACGATGCGGGCGACGACGACGCCGATGACGACGAGTCGGACGATGACGAATCCGACGACGACGACGAGGATGACGATGACAGCCACGACGACGACGACGATCCGCACTGGGATTACGAGCATCCCGACGATTGGTCGGACGAGTACCCCGCGTGCGACGACATGGAGCAGTCGCCCGTGGACCTGACCGGCGAGTCCGAGGTCGATCTCGACAACATCGACTTCGCGTGGACCACGACGACCATCAGCCTCGCGAACAACGGGCACACCGTCGTGGCGACGCCGGGCGATACGCAGACCTTCGAGGTCGACGGCACCACCTACACGATGGATCAGTTCCACTACCACGTTAGCAGCGAGCATCAGGAAGACGGCGCGTACCACGACGCCGAATTCCATTTCGTGCATCAGGACGAGGGCGGCAACTACGCAGTGATCGGCATCTTTATGAATGAAGATGAGGTCGAGGCCGCGAACGCCGATTGGGATGTCTTCATCAACAACCTTCCCGACGAGGATGACACCGCGGAACCGGTCGACGAGGTGACGCTCAGCAACCTGCTGCCGGCGACACGGACCTACTACGCTTACGACGGTTCGTTCACGACGCCGCCGTGCACCGAGGGCGTTCTCTGGTTCGTTCTCGACACGCCGGTGGAGCTGAGCACGACGCAGCTCAACGCGCTCAAGGCGAAGTACGACGACAACTTCCGCCCGGTGCAGCCGATCGGCGCGCGCACGATCGAGCACGACAGCACGCCGTAATCGAAAAAAAGCATCGCATCAAAAAAGGCGGCCTCGCGGCCGCCCTTTTTTTCAGGATTGAGGATCGAGGATTGAGAGTCGGCGAGAGTGCGTTGTTCCTTACTCCGCGATCGTCACGACGTACTCGCCGCCGACCTCGACGAAAATCATGTAGCCGCCGTCAACGGCCGTTACGTCGAATTCGCCGATGTTGTGCCCGCTTACCGCCGGCGCCTCGCCGCTCGCGGAAGGAAACCAGACCTCGGCAAGACCCGCGGCGTCGCTTGTCCCCTCCGCGACGAGACCCTCGCCGCACGGCTTCGCGTCGATGCGCGTCAATCGCCCCGGCGCCGCGCGCGGGTAAGCGCGCGAAAGGCATGGCCGCGAGGAAACGTCGAAACGCGCGTCGCCGCATTGGGCCTGCTGCTGCGTGATCCAGTCTTCCGACGGCGGGTACGGGATGTTGTGCGGATCGCCGCACTCCTGCTCCCACTGCCACCACGTGCCGCCGGCGAACAGGCGGCCGTCGTCGAGCGCGGCAAATCGGGTCGTCCAGGCCTCGTTCGTCGCGGGGTCGGAGAAGCTGTTGTATTCGCCGGTCCACACGGTCGTGCCGTAGATGCGGCCGAGCCCATCGAACAGGAAAAATCCGACGTCCAGCAGCCCGAGCGGACCGGGGATGATCGACGCGAAGTAGTTGTGCGGCGCGAAGACGAGGTTTGCGTCCGGATCGGAATCGACGAGGTCGAACGCGGGCGGCACGCCGAATACGCTCGTCTCGAAAAAGACGATGTGCCCCGGCGCGCCGGCGTCATGCTCCGCGTCGCGGATCGCGCCGATCGCGTCGCGATAGAAAGTCGTGAGGCCGTCAAACGTCTCGCCGAAATCGTCGCCGTGCCCCGGCTCGTTCAACAGGTCGAATCCCGCCACGCCCGGCTCGTGCGCGAACTCGGCGGCGACGCGTCCCCAAAGCTCAACCAGCTCGTCGCGAATGCCGTCGTGGTTGGTCCAGAAGTTTTCCCACGCGCGGATGACCGCCGGGCTTTGCTCACGCCGGCCGGGCGTGCACGTCGGCTCGCCGTCGGTGTACGTCGCCCATTCGGGCGCGCCGTCCCAGCCGATCTGGTGATGCGTTCCGTTCGGGCAGCCGTCACCCGCGGGCGTGAAGACGAACTTGCTCCACGCGTCCTGGTGCATGTCGATGACAACGTAAATGCCGCGCGCGTTTGCCTGCCCGATCGCGTCGCGCACGCGGTCGAGATAATCGGTATCGAACGCGTCTCGCTCCGGCTCCCATGCGGACCAGCTCGTCACCAGGCGCACGACATTCATGCCGAGCGCCGCCGCGTCGTCCCAATCCTCGCCGGAAAGCTCCGCGACGGTCGGAAGACGCGGGTCCGTCTCGAAGTAGTCGCCCAGGTGATTGAAGTTCGCGCCGCGCAGGATCACCTGCCGGCCGAACTCATCGAAGATGGCCGGCGCCGCGCCCGTCTCGGCGACAAGCCACGGCATGCCGACGTCGTCATCGTCGCCGGTGTCGTCGTCGCCCGCGTCGTCGTCGTCGGTGTCGTCGTCGTCGGTGTCGTCGTCGTCAAACGAATCGTCATCGACATCGTCATCATGCGTGTCGCTGTCCGATGCGTCGTCGTCGGCCGTTTCGTCGGCGTCATCGTCATCGTCGCCGCACGAACACGAGGCGGACATCATGATCGCAACAAGCACGAGCGTAATGGCGAGAAGATTGTCGAATCGAACCGTCATGACGCGCCAAGTCGACGCGAACTAAGATACCGCGTCAAGACAACCGCCCGTCACGTCTCTCGCGAGACGGTGTCTTCGAACCACTGCGTCAACTCCGCAAGGATCATCGCGGCAAGCGCCCACCACAGCACGATCCAGAGCGGCACGCCGAATAACCAGCCCAGGTCGTAGCGGTGCAGGCCGACGACGCGGATGAAAATCGCCTCGACCGCGGGGCCGGCGACGACAAGCAGCGACGCGACGCGGAGATGACGCAACGATGGCCGCATTGCGAAGACGTACACGGCGAGAGCGAGCGAAAACGGCAGCCACGACCAAATCGGATGCAGGTGGAATCGGTAGATCGCCTGCCGCGTCGCGATCGTCACCAAAAGGATGAACGCGAGGCGCGCGGCGCGACCGCCGATCTGGGCGCCCCGCCAGACGCGCAACGATTTCGGCGACGTGTCCGGGCCAAGGCGCGTCCAGCGCGAAAGCGATGCGAGCGAGCGGAGAATCTGCCCCCAGAAAAGCAGCATCCACGCAGGGATCGACGAAAACGCACCGAGATCGCTTGGCACGGTGTATTCGTACACCCCGTGACGCACGACGGTGTTCCAGTCGTTGGCCGCGCCGATGACGACGCACGCCGCGTAGAGAGCTGCTTCCGCCCCGAACCCGTGCTCGCGCTCGCTTGCGGGCAATCGCGCCCAGGCGATCATGCGCGCCGCAAGCAGAATCGGAATCGCAACGCTCATGACCGGCAGGCGATGCGCGAACGCGCCGATCAGCACGCTGCCCGCGGCCGTCACCGCGGCGTCGAGCAGCGCGGCGCGGCCGTGCCGGTTCGTCATCGCTTGTTCAGGAATTCCCTCACCTCGGCAACGAGCGACAGCGGGCGCGCGAGCCCCTCGGCGTAGGCGTCCGTCGTGTAGTTCTGCGCCCAGTTGCAGTCGCCGCCGCACTGATCCGCGTCGGGGCCGTGAAAACCCGTGGGGTCGATGCTCTCGCGGCAGTGCGCCCAGAGCGCGTCCACGTCGTCAAAATCGAGCACGTTCGCGCGCAGCGGCTCGACGTTCACCGTCGACTTGCACGGCCAGAAGAGATTCCCGTCGAAATCGACGTGCGGCTTCAGCGTATTGCGGCAGTTGAGCGGCTCGCCGGCAAGCAGCCGGCGGTTCATCCGCATCGATCCGTTCACGCGGAATCCTTGCGCCTTGCGCTCGAGAATGAGATCCGCGAGATCGCGATATCCCGCGTCGTCCTTCAACGCGCCGGACACGCGCGGGCCGACGTTCATCGGCACCGGCGAGAACCAGATGCCGAGGTCGCACGCCAAGTCCAGCACGTCGCGCGCGTGTTCGATCGCGCCGGGCTGGATGACGCAGTTCACCGCGAGCTTGAATCGATACGGTCCCGCCAGTTCGCGCAGAATCAGAAGATTGCGGATGACGCGCTCGGGCGTCCGCCATTGCCACATTTCGGCGAGCACGCCCAGGTCGAGCGCGTCCAGGCTGACGACGATGTTGTCGACATCGGCCAGAAACGTACCCCACTCCGGTCGTTCGAGCAGGCGATCCAGCACCGACGCGTTCGTGTTGACGATGATCGGGTTGTAGTTCATGTCGCGCGCGGCGCGGACGAGCTGCGGCAGATCGCGGCGCAACGTCGGTTCGCCGCCGGCGAAATACACCGACGGCGTGCGCGTGCGCATGATGCGCAGAAGACGAAAGGCGTCGGCGGTATCGAGCACGCCGTCATTCGACAGCTCGGGATATTTTCGTCCCCGATGGTCGTCGCAATACGTGCACAAAAAGTTGCACGTACGCAGCGCGGTCCAGATGAAATAGAGCGGAAGAAAATCCTCGCGCCCCGCGCGGGCGCGGCGGCGATTTTCGATGTAGTTCGACGCAGCCGTCCGGATCGAGCGCGCGACGCGCCCGAGGTCGGCGGTCCGGCTCCGGGGCGGCGCCTGCAACCCGCGCAGGCGACCGGCCGCCTCGCGCGCCTCGGCGAAAAGCGACAGCCAATCGGGATGCCCCTCGCGCGGGCGATAGTGCGTAAAGGTCACGGGTTCAGAAAATCCTTGACGACGAGCTTGCCGTAATCCACGAACTGTTCCCACGCGCTCTTGTAGTCGAGCGTGGTGAACAGCGCCGGGGCGATGACGCCAAACGGGAACATGCTGATGATGTTGCCGCGGCCGTAGTCGATCATCCACGCATGGTCGACGTATCGAACACCCTTGCCGCCGTCGCGCGGCAAATACGCGAGGTCGCCGGCAAGGTACACCGTCGGCTCGAACTGGCCGGGCACGTAGGTCCACATCTCGCCGTCGATCATGAGATCCCACACATCCGCGGCGTAGCGGCCCGAGAAGCCTTCCGCGCCGATCGGCGTTCCGAAAAACGCGACGTATTCCTTCGTCGAGGCGTACACGATCGCGATCTGGCAAAACGCCGTCCCCGCGCTGTTGAACGTCCAGCGCAAGTCGTCGGCGATCTTGCCGGGATAGCGGCGCTTGAGCTCGTCGTGGATCACGCGCCACGCGTCCGCGACCGGAAGGCCGACGCCAAGCTGCGCCAATTCGTGCAACTCGTCGGGCGAAAACAGGTAGTCGTCGGCCGGATCGCCGCGATACGTCGCGAAGATATCCGTCAGCCAGCGGAACGCGCCGCGCACCGACTCGCGGTCCGGCTCGCCGTCTTCGCCAAGCAGCATGTCGAGCTCGGCGAGCGCCAGATCTTCCTCGGACGGTCCCTCCGGCGACGGCGGCTGTTCGGTTCGATTCGCGCCGCCATCGCAGGAAAGCGCAAACGTAGCGATGAAGACGAAGGCGGTGATGAGAGAAATCGTCCTGATCATGGCGTCCTTTCCCGAAGAACAATGCCGACTTTGTGGGTGCGGCAGAAGTCTGGAGGTCTGAAAAGTCATCGCAATGTCCGTTTCATTCCTCCGTGTCCTCCGTGTCTTCTCCGTGACCTCTGTGTACCGTCGGATTGCGATTCATTCCGCATTCCGCAATCACCGCGCGCACCGGAAGCCCGTCGCGCGGCTCGCGTCCGTCGGTTCGTCGAAGTTGCGAAACGAGATGCGAAGGAACGACGCATCATTATTGTACGCGCCCGCGCCGCGCACGGTGCGCCACGCGCCGCTCTCCGGTCCCCGCGGATCGCGCGACGGCGAGTGCCAGTAATACGCGGGGTCATGGAAATCGGCGACCCACTCCCACACGTTGCCGACCATGTCGAACAATCCGAATTCGTTTGGCGCCTTTTCGCCGGCGGGGTGCGTCCGGCCGTCCGAGTTTCCGAGAAACCAGGCGATATCCCCAAGGCAATCCGCGCCCGCGCAATACGTCACGCCGTCGGTGCCGCCGCGCGCGGCGTACTCCCACTCGGCTTCGGTCGGAAGGCGACCGCCCGCAAGCTCGCAGAAGGCGTCCGCGTCGAACCACGTCACCTGCTCGACGGGGCAGCCCGGGCAATCGGCGTGGAAGCTCGGATTCACGCCCGTCGCCGCCTCGTATTGCGCCTGCGTGACGGGGATTTGCGTGATGGAAAACGCCTCGACGGTCACGATGTGGCGCGGCGTCTCCTCGTCGCGGCACTGGGCGTCGCCGGGAGAGCACCCCATGAGGAACTCGCCGCCATCGAGCGCGACCCACTCGAGCCCGAAAGGATTTTCGCCCGCGTCGCCAGGTCCGTCCTCGTCGTCATCAATGCGATCGTCGTCTTGCCGCCCGTCGTCATCGTCGTCGTCGCCAAGAACGGGATCGCCACCGATCGCGCCGGCGAATTCACCGTCTTCGGTTTCGTCGAAGCATCCGGCAAGAAGCGCGGCGGCAAAAAAGGCCGCGAGCATCGCAATGCACGCGCACGTTTGTTTCACGGTCGAGGCCTCCTCGCGCAATGGCGGACATACCCGCTTGCCACAAATCGGACATGGACAAAAGCCATGCTACCGGGCGATCTCCCATCCGCAACCCGACTCAAAGCTCTCCGCGCCGAAATCCAGAAAGTCGCGGATGTAGAACGCGATCGGGTTTTTCGCGTGACGGACGAAGTCCGCGACGTCCGTGTCCTCTTGCGCGGCTTGCTTCGTGCAATCGCCGTCAAGGTCGATGCGCCCGTCGGCGCGCCCGAGGCCGGGGATCTTCGTGGCAAGACGACTCACATCCGGATTCTCGGCGAATGGATCGTCCGGCGCGGACGGAAAATACGGCGGAAAGTCCGACCACGCCTCGATGAACGTCACCTCGCCCGCGTCGTTGAACGTGAATTCCTCGTAGATCGGGCACGCCGGCCCGCCGTTGTACGAGAACTCCACGCGGCATCGCCCGAACGGCTGCGTTTCGAACGCGCGGCAATCGCGCACGGGCACCTCGGTCGGGTACAGGCGCAGCACCTTGTCGATGAGGATCATCGCCTCGCGCCCGAAACCCGTCAGCTTCAGCCACGGCGGCCACTCCCAGCGCGCGACGTGCGTGGAGTAGTTGGGGATCGAGTCGGGATCGGCGTACGAATCGAGCGTGTCGAAGTAGATGCGGCTCTGCTCGGCGTAATACTCCGGCGAAAATTTCGGCGCGAGGTTATCGGCCGTCGGCGCCTCGCCGTCGGCGTCGGTGCAACGCGGCGGCGCGGCCGTGTCGTCGTCCGCGGTTTCCGGCGTGTCATCGTCGACCGATGCCGCGTCTGGTTCGATCGCGCCCGCACCCATGTCGCCGGCATCGCGATCGTCGAACGAACAGCTCAGAAGGAGCGAAAGGCCGATAACGCCCGCGAGCAGGATCGGATTCGCGATGGGGCGCGTCGTTCGCATTGCGTCATCCTTACCGGCGCGGGCCGCTCGACGCAATTGGCCATTCGATCGTAGCCGGTGAGGCCGCGCCCCAAGCCCGAAAGCCGCCATTCGGAGCGCGGACGGCTACAGCGCGCCGCGTGCCGCGCGCCGCCGCGTCCACCGGCGCCGGATCCACGGGCCGGCGGCGAACGTGGCCAGCGTCGCAAGCGAAATCGTGAGTCCCACGTCGCGCGCGCTGTAGCGATAACGCAGCTCGATATGGCTGACCGGCCGTTTGATATCGACCGCGAGCAATCCCGCGGAATCCCACACGCGCCCGGCGCTCGATTGCCACCGGCGATCGTGGTTCTGGTTGACGATAAGCGTCCCGGGTTGCGTCATCTCGAGCGCGATGACGATGCGGTCGGGCCCGATGTCCTGGTCGAGAACCTCATTGCCCGGCGCATCGAACCACGCTTCGCCTCGGTATTCGGGCGCCGGCGCGATCCCGCCGTAATCGTCCACGTAATATTTCGGTTGCGCGTCCCGCGGCAGCACGATCGCGTCATCCCAGACGATCGAACCGACGCCGCGGAGCACGTTAAGGTAGGTGCTCCCCCAACCGACGGATAGCTGTTCCTTGAGTTGCGGGCGCGCGAGAGCCACCTGATAGTATGTCGGCTCGTGCTCGGGCCACTCGAGGGGAAGCGAAAAGCGCTGGGCGATCCGTTGCGCGCCAAGCAAGGCGTTTGGCAAGAGGGCCAGCACGATCAGCACAAACCACGATGCACGGGCGTACCGGCGCTCGGGCAGATGACGTTCGATCGCCGCGAAACCGATCCCCGCCGCGAGCGCGAATTCGAACACGAGAAAAAAGCCGAGGTATTGCATCGGCCGCGAGATGCGGTTGATGACCGGAAGCATGTGCAGCGGGCGGAACAGATCGATGGGCGCGTTCGAACCGAGCGAAATCCACAAGATGACAAGAAGCGAAACCGCCACGCGCCGTCCGGCGCGTCCGCCGAGCGCCGCCCCGACGATCGCAAGGACGACGGCGGCCCACGCGAGCCCCACGTGCGCGTATTCGGGTTCGATGGCGAGCATGGCGCCGTCAGGGGTCAACTCGTAGCGCCCGTGCAACTCGGTTTGAGCCGTCAAAAACTCCAGCGCGCGCGGGCTTGGCGGAAGAAAGACGGACGGGTTATTGGCGTCAAGACGCGTGTGATAAAATGTTGAGGATCGCCGGAACAAGAATTGCTCTTCCGGGTCGTCCGGCATCATCGCGGCCAGCTTCCGCCCCAAGCGGTTCAGGTTGCCTTCGTAAAACAGCTCAGTCATCGGAACGAACTTCACCGCGCCAAGAAGGCACGCCACGGCCGCGACAACGATGAGGCGCAACGCCGTCTTCCAGCGCTGCTCGACAAGCCGCGTGCCGATCCCGGCCGCCGCGTGCGCCGTCGCCCAGATCATGAACAGAGCGCCGCCGGAGAGCCCCTGCATGAACGCGGTCATCATGATGACCGCCGCCGCGAAAAACCGCGAAAGGCGCCGGCGCGTCTCGATGGCCAGGTAAAGCGCCATGGGAAACAGCAGCCAGACCGTCGTCTCATAAAAACCGACGAGTATGCGCGAGGGATACCACCCGGCGAGCACGAACGAGAGCGCCGCGACGGTCGCCGCGCGGTCGGTCAACTCATATCGGTCGCGCGCAAGGAGGAACACGCCCCAACCGCCGACGAACAGGCTGACGATCATCGCGATACGCAGACCGATGCGCTCGCCGAAAAGGAGGCTCGGAATGAAAAGCGGGCTGTATGCGCCGGATGACGGGTGCGCCGATACGGGATATCCGCCGCCCACCAGATGGCTGTGCCCCGGCAGGCGATGGTGGTTCAGGATGGTGTCGCGCGCGATGGCGTCGTGCGTCGCCGCGATGAGAAAATCGTGATTGCGGTAGCTGTCCGGCCCGACAAATCCGCCTGGCGTGCTGAACATGGCGGCGCCGAACATCGCCACGCCCGCGGCGAGCGCGACAAGCGGGCCGAAGCGGTCGAGAAACGACGGCGGCGCGCCGCCCGCCTCGTCCGGGCCGCCGATTGCAAACCGTCGGAGCATGAAGTTCGCGCTTGCCACAAAACGCGCAAAAGAAAAAGGGAGAATTTTCGGCGTCATACGAGACGGCGCCGCCCGGTTCCCCGCCCGGACGGTCCGGCGTCGGATTTGACGCCAAGTCTCGTCGCGGGCCGGGCTCTACCGGTCGTGCCTCGATTCTTATTCGAAAATCGAAACCGAATCGTCGCCGAAATTCGCGACGAACACGCGGCGGCCGTCCGCGGACGAGACGATATCCGCCGGGTCGTCGCGCGCGGGGATGATATCCGCGACGGTGAAGGTTCGCAGATCGACGAGCACGACGCGGTTGCCGGGGGAGTCGTCAATCGCCGGCGCGCGGGCGCCGTCAACAAAAAACGGCGCCCAGGACGGCGACGGCATTGGCTCACCGTCACCGTCGTCGCCGCCGCGCGGCCGCGGAAGCGTCGCGATGAGGAACCGCCCGTCCGGGCTGACGACGGCGCGCTCCGGGTTGCCGGGCAGCGGCACATGACGCACCACCTCGAGCGGCGAAAGGCGGATCACCGTCACGGACGCGCCGCGCGTGTTCATGACGTACGCCAGGTTCCCGTCCGGGCCCGTGACGACGCGCTCGGGCCCCGCGCCTACGTCGAGCGTGCGGTAGAGCTTGCGCGTTTCGACGTCAAACGCGCTCACGGTGGCCGCGCCGAAATTCGGCACCAGCAGCAGCGTGTCGTCCCGAACGAAGATCGGCTCGCGGGAGGCTGTCCCGGCGACGAGCGCGTCGGACGCCCGGGGCGCCGCGTTCTCATGGGGGTTGAAAAGGTAAACGCGCCCTTCCTTCAACCGCGCGCCGGTTCGACTCACCGCGAAGACGCCGGTCGCCGCCGCGGCGACGCGCCCGCTTTCCCCCACCGCGATGTATCCGATCGGCTCCGGGAATTCGAACGAGCGTTCAATCTTCAAAAGGGCAAGGTCGATTGCGTGCACCTGCCTCTCCTCGGTCGCGGCGACGAGCACGCCCGGCATGCCCGGCCAGAGCTTGATATCGGCGATGTTGCGCCCCGCGGGGATTCGCTCGACAAGGCGCCCCGTCACGGTGTCGAACACGTGCACGAAGCCGCCGGCCATGCCAACCGCCGCGAGCCGGGCGAGGTCCGGCAGCGCGACGACGCGGTAGAGGTGTTCATACACGGG
>JAIOHV010000146.1 GCA_019912885.1 bacterium | reverse complement strand
CGTGACAAGCGTCAAGTTTCGTCCCTTGCGGGTGGGGCCGGGCGGGTGAATCTTGGCGATCGAAGGGCGCCCGTCGCCTTGCCGGAGCGGTTCTTGCCGTTTTGAGACCGGCGCTTAATATCCCGAACGTGCATGCCGATAAGCGAAACGCACGTCAATCCCAGGGGACGATTCCATGACGGAAATCGAACGCCGACGGCCATCGTTGTACGCGAACGTACGCCGCCAGTTCGACGCGGCCGCGGATGTGATGGGCCTTGACCCGAACATCCGCAAGATTCTTTCAAACACCACCAACGAGGTCGTCGTTCACTTTCCGGTGAAATTCGAGGACGGCCGCGTGGAGGTGTTCACGGGCTATCGCGTGCAGCACAACAACGCGCTCGGCCCGTACAAGGGCGGACTGCGTTTTCATCCGTCGGTGAGCATCGACGAGGTGCGCGCGCTCGCGGCGTGGATGACGTGGAAGTGTTCGCTCGCGCGCATTCCGTTCGGCGGCGCCAAGGGCGGCATCCAGTTCGCGCCCGAAACTTACGCCATCAACGAGATCGAACACATCACGCGCCGTTTCACGTATGCGCTCGGCAACGTGATCGGGCCGGAGTACGACATCCCCGCGCCCGACGTGAACACGAACCCGCAGATCATGGCGTGGATTCTGGACACGTATCTTTCGACCGTTTCGCCGATGGATCGCGCGCGGGCGGTGCATGTCGTGACGGGCAAGCCGATCGAATCCGGCGGCAGCGTCGGGCGCGACAAGGCCACCGCGCAGGGGTTGGTGTATTTGCTCGAGGAATGGGCGCGCGACCGGAGCCTGGAACTTTCCGGCCTGACCTATTTCGTGCAGGGCTTCGGCAACGTGGGCGGCTGGACGGCGCGGCTCATGGCGGAGCACGGAGCGAAGCTTGTCGCCGTCGAGGACGCCACCGGCGCGATCGCGAACCCCGGCGGGCTGGATGCCGGCGCGCTGCTGGCCTTTGCCCAACGCACGGGCGGCGTGCGCGGATACGAAAACGCGACCGCGATCGACCACGAGACGTTCCTTGGCACGGTGGCGGATATCTTCATCCCCGCGGCGATGGAAAATCAGATCACCGGCGATACGGCGGGACTTCTCAACGTGCGCCTCGTGGTCGAAGGTGCGAACGGCCCGACGAATCCCGAAGGCGACGAGGTGCTGCACGAGCGCGGCATCGAACTGCTGCCGGACATTCTCGCCAATTCCGGCGGCGTGGTCGTCTCCTACCACGAGTGGCTGCAGAACAAACGCAGCGAGGCGTGGGAGCTCGAGGAGGTCGATACGAAATTGCGCAAGCGCATCACCTCGGCCTACGAGCGGACAAAGGAGCGCGCGGCGGAATTCGGGACGACCATGCGCACGGCCGCGCAGATCGAGGCGCTGCATCACCTGGAGGCGGTTTACAAGGAGCGCGGAATTTTCCCGTGATGAGATCGCGCGGCCCCGCGTGAAGTTGCGGTGAAAAAATCGTGGCGCCGGAGTAGCCCGGTGCGCTATTATCGCATCCGTTCAAACCGGTTTTTTGTATTATTCGCGGGGCTTGTGCTTCAACGTTTCCGAAGGAGCCGGACATGGCCGAATCCGAACGCGCTTTGACAACGAGCCTTGGGGAGATTCGAGCCTTTCTCGAGCTTCATGGATGCGCGCCGGCGCCCTGGGCGAACTCACGCCGCGTCGTGAGCGCGCTGTACGCGGCACTCGCGGAAAAACGCGATGATCCGGCTTTCTGGCGCGAGCTGTCCCATCTTGTCGCCCGTCTCGACGACCGGCGTTTCGCGCCCGAAGCGCTTGCGGGGGCTCGCGTCGTCGGCTCGGATGAAATCGAACGAATTGTCGTGGAGTTGCGTGCGTCGTTGTCCGGAGCGAAACCGAGGGGCGCGCGATCCTGGCTTGCAGGCGCGGGCGCGGCGTCCGTCGCCGGCTTTCTCTTGCTCGCTTCCGCTTCGAACGGCGGTGGCGCGGCTTCGACGCCGACCGCACCGCTCGATCGAGGCGAAAACGATGACGATGCGGGCGAGGACGAATTTGGCGCGACTCAGGACGACATCGACCTCATCGATGTGATTCGCCTGTCGAACGTTTCGGCGAGCGTGAAACAACATCTGCTCGCAAGCCTGCCGGAGCTCGACGCGGAGTATCGCGTCGCGCTTCTTGATGTCTTCATGTCAATGAGCGATGCGGAAATCGCCGCGTTTCTCGATGAAATGAACCGGACCGACGGCATCCGGAAACTCGCCGAGGTACAGCGCGATTTCGACGACGATGGCGCGACCGCTTCACGGGCGGAGGAGCTTGAGGATTCGGACGCCGCCGAACCGTTTCATGCCCTCAAGCGCGCGTGTGGCTGTGGCGACGACGACGACGATGACGACAACGACGACGACGATCACTGAGCGTCGCCGGACGCTACGCGTCGAAATCGCGCTTCACGCGGATAACGACGCGATCAACGCGTAAACGAGCGCGCCAAAAACCGCCGCGACGGGCAGGGTCACAAGCCACGCGGCGAAAATATTCCGCACCGCGCGTCGCTGGAGCGAGCCGCGAAGCGCGCCCGCGCCGAAAATCCCGCCCGACGCCACGTGCGTCGTGGACATGGGCAACCCGTAAACAGCGCCCACGGTAACGAGGCCCGCCGCGACGAGATTCGCGGCGAAGCCGTCGTGGTGATCCATTTCCGTGACGTTCTCGGCAAGATGGCGCGTCACGCGCCGCCCCGAAAGAACGCTGCCGCCGACCATCGCCGCGGTCACGATCGCGAACATCGCGCCGCGCCCGGGGCCGCCCGTCGCCGAAAACGCGGACACGGCAAGAAAGAGCGCCACGATTTTCGGCGCGTCGTTCATGCCGCGCGCGAGGCTCGTCGCCGCGCTTGTGAGCCAGTGGAGGCGATCGACGGCGAAAGCCCACGCGGCGGGATGATCGCGCTCGCACGTCGCCGCGTGCCCGGCAACCAGAAGCACGCGCGGGGACACGCCCATCGTCAGGGCGCCGCCGGCCATCGCCGCCGCGCGATTTTCGATTTCCACGCAAACGCAGTCCCGCGCGGAGGAGCCGCGAGACACGCGACGCCGGCGCGTGAGGAGCGCGACCGTCAGGGCGCCCGCCAGAATCGGCGTGACGAAAAGGGGAAGGAATACCTTTTCGCCGAGAACGGTCCATGGAATCGCTTGAAGGCCGCCGGCGGCGGTCGTCGCGCCGATGACGGCCCCCACGATCGCGTGCGTCGTCGATACGGGAAATCCCGCGCGCGTCGCCAGAAACACCCATCCCGCGGCGCCGGCGAGGGCGGCATGCGCGGCCGCGAGCGACGGCTCCGTGCCGGCCGCGAGCAAGCCGTTGCCGAACGTCGCGACCATCGCGGACGCGAACATGGCGCCGAGCCAGCCGCCGATACCCGTCCACGCGGCGCCCCAAGCGATGGCGCGGCGGTAATCCGTCACGCCGCCGGCGATGAGCGTCGCGATCCCCTTCGACACGTCGTTGGCGCCATTTGCGTAAGCGAGGGCAAACACCAGGGCCGCGGCAAAATACATGGTCAGGCAGGCGTCCTTCGCGCTCCGTGCGTCATCCGAGAAACCGGGTTTTCGACTTGCGTCGAATTCCTGTTACGTTTTGGATTCCCGGAGCGTTACCATTGTCGCGAGGGGCGCCAAATTTCCCGGAAAGGAAGGATCATGCTCAGGTTGATTCGGATCGGACTCGTGGCCGCGATGGTTTCGATGTCGGCGTTGGCCGCTTTCGCGGGAGACGAAACGGACGTCAAGAGGATGCCGTACGAAAATCCGCCGGCGGAAGCGGTCGGCACGTTGGCTGAAGGCGTCGGCATCGCCGTCGGCGAAAAAGCGCCGGACGCAAGGGTGATGACCGCGGACGGCAAGACCGCGATGCTGCGCGAGGTCATCGGCGGCAAGAAGACCGTGCTCGTATTCTATCGCGGCGGCTGGTGTCCGTACTGCAACTTCCAGATTCACGAGCTGACGGGCGCGTACCCGGGATTTCAAAAGCGCGGCTTTTCGATCGTGGCGATCAGCGTGGACAAGCCGGCGGAATCCGCGAAGACGCAGGCGACCTACACGATTCCGTTTCCCCTGCTGTCCGATCAGGATCTCGCCGCGCACGACGCGTACCGCGTCACGCACGAGGTGGACGACGAATACTTCCAGATGCTGAAGCAGTACGAGATCGACATCGAGGCGGCGACCGGGCGCAAACATCACAAGATGGCCGTGCCGTCGATCTTCGTCATCGACGAGAACGGCGTCGTCGCCTGGGCGCATGCGGATCGCGACTACAAACGGAGGCCGTCCGCGGAGCAGATCCTTCAGGCGATCGATGGCCTTGCGCCCGCACCCGGAAAAGCGTCATCGGGCGCGAAATGATTGCGGACTCGTTGCGGACTCAAACACAAAAACCGCCTCGCGGCGGTTTCGGCGTATCGCGTAACTATTTGGAATAATTCGCGAATTTTGTGGAGCTGAACGGGATCGAACCGTCGACCTCTTGAATGCCATTCAAGCGCTCTTCCAACTGAGCTACAGCCCCGTCGACTTTCGCGGGAAGGAACATCGTGTACCGCGCGGGCTTCGCGCGGGGCGGCGTTTATATCAA
>JAIOHV010000145.1 GCA_019912885.1 bacterium | reverse complement strand
GGGCAAGCCGTGCCCGCTCCGCCGGAGGCGCGCGCCGGCACAAGCCGCCGTCTTGGCCCGAACGCGGCGTTTCGCATCACGCTGCTTGCGTTGATCGCGTCGGGCTGGGCGGCCATTTACGTGTTGCCGTGGGAGCCAATCTTCCGCGTGCGCTCGTGCCTGTTTCTCCGGCTGACCGCACACCCCTGCCCGTTTTGCGGCATGACACGGGCGTGCGTCGCGTTTGGACACGGCGATATCGAGGGTGCGCTGGCGCATCATCCACTCGCGCCGTTTCTCATGGCGGCGTCCGTTGCCGTCTTTGCCGTGACGGCCTTTCGCCTGGCCGCCAAGAAGCCGTTGGCGGATGTCGAGGGTTTTCTTTCGCGGCGGCGCTGGCTGACGGTCCTTGGAGCCGGAGTCGTCCTTGGCGCATGGATTCTCAAGCTCGCGAAAATTGGATAATATAACCGGTCGCCGCCGCATAAAATTGGCGGGGCCGACGCCGTCACGAGATGGCCGCGCCGGTCGCGCGGCCTTGACGGTCGCCGGAAAATGGTTACGTTTCGTTCGCCGCGAGCCCGATGCCGATCGGGTCCACGACCGGTGACGGAGGCACGACAAGACATGCCGATCTACGAATATTTTTGCAGCCGTTGCGAACAGGTTCACGAGGTGACGCAGCGCATCTCCGACGACGCGCTCGAATCCTGCCCGGTGTGCCATCACGGCGACGTGCGCCGTCTCATCAGCCGCTCGAACTTCCAGCTCAAGGGAAGCGGGTGGTACACGACGGATTACGCGCGCAAGTCCGCGAACGGCGGCGCCACGACGGCCCCGGCCGCCAAGACCGACGCAGCTTCCGCGCCGGCTTGCGCCAGCGGTGCTTGCGGTTGCGCCGGCTCGGGGCCGTCCTCGAACTGATCGCACCCCCCCGCACGAACCAACGAAACGCGCGTCCGGAACGCGCGTTTTTTTCGTTTATCGAGTGGCCCTCGCCGCGGTGACACGATCCCGCCCCGGCACGCCCCCGCTCGATCCTCAATCCTCGATCCTCACTCCTTCTTCGCATTGACCCTGGAGACGGGTTTTGGTACATCCAACGCCGCAGAACAGCCCAAATTTTTTTAAGCCACCCGCTTATTTCACGCCCGCAAAACTTGAGGAGTCTTTCATGACCGTGCCGGCCGGATTGCGCTATACGAAGGAACACGAGTGGGCCAAGGCGGACGGAAACGTCGCGACGATCGGCATCACCGATCACGCGCAGGAGGCCCTGGGCGAGGTCGTCTATCTTGATCTTCCGGCCGTCGGCGCGACCGTGACGGCGGGCGACACCTTTGGCGCGGTCGAATCCGTGAAGGCGGTATCGGACCTTTACTCCCCCGTCACCGGCAAGGTCGTCGAGGTTCACACGGCGCTCGTTGACGAGCCAGGCATCGTCAATACCGATCCCTACGGCGAAGGCTGGATGATCAAGGTCGAGATGAGCGATCCGGCCGAATTCGACGGCCTAATCGACGCGGGCGCCTACGAAGAATTCCTCAAGGAAGAAAGCTGATCCGTTGCGCTACATTCCGCACACCGGCGACGACGTTCGGCGGATGCTCGCCGCCGTCGGCGCATCGAGCCTCGACGATCTGCACGAATCCGTTCCCGACGCCATTCGCCTGAAGGGCGCGCTTCATCTGCCCGAGGCGCTCGGCGAGGCGCGGCTTCTCGATCATCTCGAGCGCCTGGCCGATTCCAACGACGGCGCGCGGATGGTCAGCTTTCTTGGAGGCGGCGCGTATCGCCACCACATCCCGCCGGCGGTCGATCAGCTCCTTTTGCGCGGCGAGTTTTTCACCGCGTACACGCCTTATCAGGCCGAGCTCAGCCAGGGCAATCTCCAGGCGATCTTCGAGTTTCAAACGATGATCGCGCGCCTTTTGGGCATGGAGGTCGCCAACGCCTCGATGTACGACGGCGCGTCCGCGTCCGCGGAGGCGGTGCTGATGGCCATGCGCGCCACCCGGCGCGAGACGGTCGTGCTGTCCTCGGGGATCAACCCCGCGCATCGCGGCGTCATCGACACGATCACGCAGTATCTTGGCGACGGAAAAACCACGCTGCCTCTTGGCACGGACGGGCGCACGGATTACACGGCGCTCGACGCTTCGATCGGCGAGGCGGCGGCGGTTGTCGTGCAGTCGCCGAACTTCGCGGGCGTGTTCGAGGATCTGCCGGCCGCGCGAAAGCTCGCCGATCGCCTGGGGGCCAAGCTCGTCGTCACCTTCACGGAGCCGCTCGCGTACGCCATCGCCGAGCCGCCGGGCGCCTTCGGCGCGGATATCGTCGCGGGCGAGGGACAGAGCTTCGGCGTCCCGGCGAGTTTCGGCGGGCCGTACCTCGGGCTTTTCGCGGCAAAAAAGGACGACGTGCGCCAGATGCCCGGCCGTCTTTGCGGCGAAACGGTGGACGGCGACGGCAAGCGCGCGTTTGTCCTGACACTCTCGACGCGGGAGCAGCACATCCGCCGCGAGAAGGCGACAAGCAACATCTGCACGAACCAGGCGCTTTGCGCGCTCGCGTGCACGATTTACCTGACGCTGCACGGCAAGAACGGACTTCCGATCCTGGCGCGGCAGAATCTCGCCACGGCGAACGCGGCGCGCGAAGCGCTCGAAAACGCGGGCGCGAAACGAAAATACGCCGCGGCGCACTTCAACGAGTTCGTCGTCACGCTGCCGATGCCGGCGGAGGTGTTTCTTACGGCGTGCCGCGCGAAAGGCATCATCGGAGGCTTGCCGCTCGGGGGAACGCGGGGCTTTGGCGAAAACGATCTGCTCGTGTGCGCGACGGAATTGAACACGGACGAGGATGCGAAGCGGCTCGCGGCCGTGCTTTCGGAGGCGACCCATGCGTACTGAGACGCAGACCGTTTTCGAACGAACGCACCCCGGCCGCATGGGCGTCGTGCTCGGCGACGACGCGCCTTCCGCGACGCTGCCGGCCGATCTCGCGCGTAAGAGCGCGGCCGAGTTGCCGGAACTCTCCGAGGTCGAGGCGATCCGCCATTTCACGCATCTTTCGCGGCGCAATTTTGGCATTGATCTCGGTATGTATCCGCTTGGGTCTTGCACGATGAAGTTCAACCCGCGCGTCAACGAGGCGGCCGCGCGGCTGCCCGGCTTCGCGCGGCTGCATCCGAAAACGCCCGCCGAGCTGTCGCAGGGCGCGCTGCGTTTGATGCACGAGTTGCAAGGGTATCTCGCGGAAATATCGGGGCTGCCCGCCGTCACGCTGCAACCGGCCGCCGGCGCGCAAGGCGAACTGGTCGGCCTGATGCTCATCCGCGCGTATCACGAATCAAACGGCCATCCGCGCAAGAAGGTGCTGATTCCCGACACCGCGCACGGCACGAATCCCGCGTCGTGCTCCATTTGCGGATACGCGGTGGAAACGGTGCCAAGCGGCAAGGACGGAAGGCTCGACCTTGACGCCCTTCGCGATGCCATGAACGAGGACGTCGCCGCGATCATGGTGACCAATCCGAACACGCTCGGGCTTTTTGAATCCGGCATCCGCGAGGCGGCCGAGATCGTGCACGCCAAAGGCGGGCTCGTGTATTGCGACGGCGCGAACCTGAACGCGATCATGGGCATCACGCGCCCGGGCGATTTCGGCGCGGACGTCATGCACATAAACCTGCACAAGACGTTCACCACGCCGCACGGCGGCGGCGGTCCGGGCTCGGGGCCCGTTGCGGCGCGCGAATTTCTTGCGCCGTTTCTACCTTCGCCGGTGGTCGTGAAAAACGGCGACGCCTACGCCCTGGATTTCGACCGCCCGAAGGCGGTCGGCCGCGTACACGGTTTCAACGGCAACTTCGGCATGCTGGTGCGCGCGTACACCTACATCCGCGAGATGGGGCCGGATGGATTGAAGCGCGTCAGCCAGATCGCGGTGCTGAACGCGAACTACGCGAAGGAAAAGCTGAAAGACCTCTACCACCTGCCCTACCCGGGCCCGTGCATGCACGAGTGCGTCCTGTCGGATAAGACCGTGCCGAACGGCGTCACGACGATGGACGTCGCCAAGCGCCTCATGGACTACGGCTTCCATCCGCCGACGGTGTATTTCCCGCTCGTCGTTCGCGGCGCGATCATGATCGAGCCGACGGAGACGGAAAGCCCGGAGCGAATCGACGATTTCGTGGCGAGCATGCGCGCAATCTTCGAGGAAGCGAAAAACGATCCGGATATCGTCAAACACGCCCCACACAACCAGGCGGTCAAGCGGGTGGATGAGGCGCGGGCCGTGAAGCGGATGCGGTTGACGGCGGATATGGAGAATTAGGACTCTATCTATCCGCAGATTTCGCAGATTTCGCCGATGTCCCGGGAGCGCAGGCGTCTCGCCTGTTTCGAAACCTCGACCTAGAATTTAATCGTCAGCAGGTCGCTCCGACCTTTCGGCGCGGGTGTTTCCTGATTCTTTCCGGACATTTTTTTCGGTGCCGCCCTCCTGGTTTTCGCGCCTGGCTTTTTCACCCGCGAAAGCAATTCGGGCGCGGCTTTTTTCGAAGGCGGCGATTTCCTCGCCGACGAGGATGGCGCGGATTTTTTCGGCTTGCGCGTCGATGCGGGTGCCGGCACGAGGCTGCCCGCGTCCATCGGCGATTCGCCCTTCTCGCCGGACACGCGTTTTTCGACCGCGTCGATCGCCTCGTCGAGCTCGCGCAGCTCCGTTTCCACGTCGTGCAACCGGCGGGCGATGCGGTCGATGGCGCGTTCCACCTTGTCGTGATCGGAAAACGACGGCAGCCCGGCGAAATCGCGCAGGCCGCGCAATTTCGAGGAGACGTTCTTCTTCGCTTCGAAGGCGTCCATCATGAACTTGCTGCCCTCGGGCGTCGCGAGCCACTGCATGAGGATCGCGCCGGGGTCTTTCTTTTTCGATTCGCGCATCACGCGCCAAAGCGAGCCGGCCATGGGAATCTCCTCGAAACGGATTTACCACAGAGAGCACGGAGAACACAGAGGAAAAAAACCCGTTCAGAAACCTCTGTGTTCTCCGTGCCCTCCGTGGTGAAAATTCTTTTCCTCACCAAACGAACGAGATCTGCGTGCCGCCGGAAAGGATGTAGCCTTCCGCGGCGACATTCGTAAACGGCATCGCCTCATCGACCGTATCCTTGTCGAATTCGCGGCGCGCGAGATAGCGGAACTGAAAATGCGCGTCCAGGCCGATGTGGTCGTTGAACATTGCGCCGAATCCCGACGCGAACAGGTGCCGGTCCGGGTCGATGAGATTCGTGTACCCCGCGTCGGTGCCGAACGGGCTCGGCTCGTACGCGTACCCTCCGCGCGCGGACAGGCGGATATCGCCCACCGCGTCCGTGCGGATCGCGGGGAAGCGGTACTCCGCGCCGATGCGCGGGTGGATGACGTCGTGGACCGGCGGGCGGATCTGCCGCTGGAATCGAAGCGGGATGTCGAGTTCGATATCCATGCCCGGCAGCGCGAGCGACGTGGACGGCACGGACGCGAGCGTGCCGAGCACCGGCACGGTCAGGCTGCGGATTCGCGCCTGAATGTTCGCGGGCAGCGTCGTGAACTGCACATGAATGTCCTCGATTTGCATGTCCATGTCCGGGCTCGGCATCCCGGACCAGTCGTACCACGTGCCGTCAAGGGAGACGGTGAGCTGGTCGGTGGGATCGACGGCCACGCCCGCCGAAAGCTGCCGCGGCTGCCAGAGATCGTCCATCGCGAGCGACGCCTCGATCGGCATGCGCAGATTGGCGACGACGACGCCGGACAGCTCGGCGATCTCGATCGGGATGTCGATCGGCGTATCGCCAAGCGCCGGGATCGAGACGCGCAGCACGGTGCGAAGCGGCATGAGACCGGGGGCGAGGTCCGCGAGGCGCGAAAGGTCGATGACGTAGTTACGCAGCACGAGATCGAGCTCCGCGTCGATCTCCACGTCCCATTCGAATTGCGAGCGGTAGGAGGCGCCAAAACGTATCCAGGGTTTCGGCTTCCAATACAGGCCAAAGAACGGCTCCGCCGTGAACGGGAAGTCGATCGTCAGGTCGGCGGCGGAGTCGATCTCGTCGGACAGCGGCTGCTTGTTGCTGCCTTCGATCGGCACAACGAGATGCCCTCGAACCTTGATGAACACATGCGTCCCGAGTCCCACGGATAATCCCGGAAACGCCTCGATCGCGCCGCCGACGAAAACCGCCGCGCGCTGCGCGTAGTGGTCGTGCAGGATCGGCGTCGGCCGGTGCGTATCGATCGGACGCAGGATCACCGCGCGCCGTTCGGGGACATAAAGCGCGAGGCCCGCCTTGAAAATCTCAAATGGCGACAGGACGATGCCGAAGTCGTATCCGGTGATCGTCGGCACGTCCTCGGCCGCCTCTTCCATATCCCGAAGGACCTTCGCCTGCCGGTTCGAGATGCCGGACGCCCGTTTCAAATCGATGTCGATCGTCGGGTCCGCGGAGACGATGCCCAAGCGCACCTGCGTCGCGTGGACTTCGATAAGCGCTGCCGGATTGTAATAGAGCGCGGAGAAATCGTTGGCCGCGGCGGTCTGGGCGCTGGCCATTCCGCGCGCGCGGGCGCCGAACCCGTACATGTCGAGCGGGCTTGCCTGCGCGAGTCGCGGCAGCAGGACGTGCGTAAAAAACCAGATCAGCGTGATGGCAAAACGGCGCATAAGGCATGGCGCTTATAGCGAGGATTGAGGATTGAGGATAGAGGATATGGGTTGACGCGCCCTCGTATCGCGCCGATGAGCGGGCTCGGCCCGCGATCCTCGATCCTCGTTCCTCACTTTGACTTGCCAGCCCTGGCCGCATCTGCTAAAGGAGTTTCGCCCAACCGGCGGAATTCACGAAGGAGTCTTGCCATGCGACACGGCCTTGCCGTCGCCTGCATCCTCATCCTTGGCGTTGCGTGCGGCGTTATCGTCGCGTGCGACGGGGACGAATACGACCAGCTCACCCGGCCGATCAACGAGGACGACGGGACGTACGCCAAGGATCGCGACGCGTTGCAGGACTGCGACGACTTCGACGTCAAGATCGGCGACTGCTACGACGCGTGCAGTTGCTGCGTCTCGGTGCCGGAAGGCGAATCGGACCATCCCGCGCTGAATGACTGCATCGGCTTTTGCGACGATCTGCTCCTTCGCATCAACGATGTCGAGCATCAGAGCAAGGCCGACATCACCGCCTACAAGGAATGCGTCGTCGGTTGCTTCTCGGTTTGCGAGAAGCCGGAACCCGACGTAACCTGCTTCGATGAGTGCGCGCATTACCTCGGCGAATGACCAAAGCGTAGCGGTCGAAAACGAGACCCCGACGACCTCCCCGGACCACGGGGGGGTCGTTTCGTTTGATCCCGGCGCCTACCGCAAGGTCCGCCTGCTGACCGAGAACGTCGCGAACATGATCGCGGCGGGCGAGGTCGTCGAGCGTCCCGCCTCCGTCGTGAAGGAGCTTGTCGAAAACGCCCTGGACGCCGGCGCGACGCGCGTGATGGTGGACGTGCAGATCGGCGGGCGGCGCTCGATCCGCGTTGCCGACGACGGTCACGGCATGGACGAGGACGACGCCCTGCTCGCCCTCGAACGCCATGCCACAAGCAAAATCAGCGATGAGCGCGACCTGTTCGCCGTGCGTTCGTTCGGATTTCGCGGCGAGGCGCTTGCGGCCGTGGCGAGCGTGTCGCGTTTCACGATGCGCACCGCTCGCGCCGGCGCCCAGGCGGGGACGCGGATCGTCGTCGAAGGCGGGCGCGTGCGCGAGGTCGTCAAGGAAGGCGGCCCGCCGGGCACCGACATCGAGGTGCGCGACCTGTTTTTCAACACCCCCGCGCGCCGCAAATTCCTGCGCTCGCCGGAAACCGAATTGACGCACATCGTCGATGCCGTGACGCGCGTGGCGCTCGTGCACGAAGGCGTCTTTTTCCGGCTGCGCGCCGACGGCAAGACGTTGTTGCAGGTGCCCCAGGCGGCGGATCTGGCACAGCGCGCGTCGATCCTGCTTGGCCCGGACGCGGCGGCGGGTCTTGTGCGTCTTACCGCCGAAAGGCCGCGCGTGCGCCTTGAGGGATATCTCTCGGGGCCGCAGACGACGCGCTCCACGCCGGGCTATTACTTCGTCTATTGCAACGGCCGCTACCTGCGAGACCGTCTCATCACGCACGCCATCAGCACGGGGTATCGCGGACACATTCTCAAGGGCCGTTATCCCGTTGTCCTTCTCAAGCTCGATGTGCCAAGTGAACTGGTCGACGTGAACGTGCATCCGACCAAGACGGAAGTGCGCTTCCGGGATGGGTCCAGCGTATTCGAGGCGATCGTCTCGGCGATTGACGCCACGTTGCGCGACCGTTTCGGCGCGGCCGAAAATCCGTTTGAGCCGGCGATCCGCTCCGCCCCGCGGCCGGCTTCGTTTGGCGGCGGCGGAGAGTCCACGGCGTGGCCGGAACGCGAATCCGGCGAGCCGGGCCCGGCATTTACCGCGCCGCTCTTCCACGAGGCGCCGCCACCGGAGACGGATGAGGCCGAGGTCGCAAAACGGCCGGACGCCGATCCGGGCGCGCCGATGTTCCGCGAGGGGCATGACGAGGAGCCCGAGGCCGGTCCGTTTTCCCGTCTGGCCATCGTCGGCCAGATGTTCCGCAACTACATCGTCTGCGAGTCGGCGGAATCCGGCGGGATGATGGTGATGATCGACGCGCACGCGGCGCACGAAAAGATCCTGTTTGAAAAGTTGCGCGTTCAATACGAAACGAACCGCATTCCCGTGCAGGCGCAACTCGTCCCGATTCGTCTTGACCTTCGCCGCGCCGAGTCCGACGCGCTCAAGAAATGCGCCGGGGCGCTTTTGGCGGTGGGCATCGAGGTGGAGGAATTCGGCGGCGACACATGGCGCATCGTCGCGATTCCGTCGATCCTTTCCGGCGGCGAGGCCGAGGGCGCGGTGCGCGAGTGCGTCGAGCGCTGGCTTGAGACGGGGCAAGGCGGTTCGCCGGCGCCGGCGGATCGCTTTTTGTCGGTCGTCGCCTGCCATTCTGCCGTGCGCAGCGGACAGGAGTTGACCGTCGCGCAAATGCGGGAGATTCTACGCGGCCTTGACCGCACCCGGGGCGCGGCGTCCTGCCCGCACGGGCGCCCGACATTCTGGTACGTTCCCCTTATGGAAATCGAAAAGCGGTTCAAACGACGGTAAACGCATGAGTCTTGACTACGCCAAACGCGTGCTGGCGGGCGACCGCCGCGCGCTGGCCCGCCTGATCACCCTCGTCGAGTCGCGCGCGACCGACGTGCCGTCGGTCATGGCGGAGATCTATCCGGCCACCGGGCGCGCGGTGATCCTCGGATTCACCGGCCCGCCGGGCGCGGGCAAAAGCACGCTTGTCGACAAGGTGACGGCGCACTTTCGCGCCAGGGACATGACGGTGGCGGTCGTGGCGGTCGATCCGAGCAGTCCCTTCACGGGCGGCGCGCTCCTGGGGGACCGCATCCGCATGCACCGGCATTTCGGCGACGCGGGCGTGTTCATCCGCTCGCTCGGCTCGCGCGGATCGCACGGTGGCGTCTCGCGCGCGACGCGCGATGTCGTTCGCCTCATGGACGCGGCGGGATTCGACGTCGTCATCGTGGAAACCGTCGGCGTCGGGCAGACCGAACTCGACATCATGGAGATCGCGCGGACGACGACCGTGGTGCTTGTGCCCGAATCCGGCGACGTGGTTCAGACGATGAAGGCGGGGCTTACCGAAATCGCCGACATCTTCGTCGTCAACAAATCGGATCGGGCGGGCGCGGACGCGATCTTCCGCGAGCTTTCGCAGATGATCGAATTGAACGACCCTTCCGCCTGGCGGGTGCCGGTCCTGCAAACGCAGGCGCTCAAGAACATCGGCGTCGATGAGCTGTGCGCAAAAATCGAGGCGCACGGCGAATGCCTCGCGAGCCCCGACGCCCCTGTCCGGCGCGTGAAGCTGACGCCGGAAAGGGAGCTGGTGGAGGTTCTGGCCTCGCAGCTCGAGGCGGGTGTGATCCGGCTCGACGACAAGGACAACGATGCGGCACGGCTTGTCCGCGACGTGGCCGAAGGCCGCGAAAACCCTTACGCCGCGGCGGCCCGGATCGCGAAATCGCCGGACCTGCTGCGCGAACTTCTGACGGCTTGATATGAGCGCCAAACGCCTTTTCGTCCTCGCGATCCTCTTCGCTTTCGTCCTTCTCCTTTCGGGCTGCCCGGAAAAAGAGCCGGAGGAAGAAGACGATCCGCCCGACATCAACGGCCCGCAGACGCCCAAGGAGCTGAAGGTCGAGGTCTCCGACGCCGCGGTGCGTTTCAAGTGGCTGCTTCCGACCAAGGCGGACAGCCTGTTCAACCGCGACCTGACGGGCTTTCTCATCCTGCGCGCCGATGGCCAGGCGACAAATGCCCAACCCGCGCGCACGGACGCGCCGCTCGTCGGCGAGACCTATCTCGACCAGCGCGTGATCGCGGATATCTCGGTCGAACCGACAAAAGACCTGGAGATCGAGGTCGCGTTCGACGACGTCAACGTGCAAAAAGCGGTGACCTATCACTACCAGATCTTCAGCTACGACGAGGTGCGCAACTATTCCGAGCCCGCGCGGGTCGAGGCGACGCCCGGCGGGCTGACAGGGCCGCGCCTGTCGCACACGCAGACCCTCCTCGGCGACGGGCGCGTGCTTTTGACCGGCGGCATCGGCTACGGCGGCCCGCTCGATACGGCGGAGATCTTCGATCCGGAAACCGAGTCGTTCCGCGCCATCGAGGACCTGATGAGCGTGCGCCGGTTCGGCCATGAGGCGACGCTGCTCGACGACGGCGGCGTGCTTTTGACCGGCGGCTATGAAGAGGGATTCCTCGATACGCTCGACTCCGCGGAGATCTTCGATCCGGCGACCGAGACGTTTCGCCGGCTCGGATCGCGCCTTTCCGACGGGCGCGCGCTGCATACCGCGACGCGCCTTTCGGACGGCCGCGTGCTGATCGCCGGCGGCACCGACGGCGTGAACGGGCTTGTCTCGTCGGATCTATTCGATCCGGAGATCGAATCGTTTATCACGATCGAGGACGAGATGGCCGCGGGGCGCTACGGCCAGACCGCGACCGTCATCACGACGCCGGAAAACGTGCCGCTCGTGATGATCGCGGGCGGCCTCGACGACGAAAACGCGATCGGCACGGCGACGTTTTTCGATCCCTCGATCGCCGATTTCGGACGCTTTGAACCGCTGCCCGAGGACGAAGAAGAGCCGATGGTCGTCGCGCGAGCCTTGCACACCGCGACGCCGTTATCCGACGATCGCGTGGTGCTCGCCGGCGGTTTCTCCGGTTCGCAGGTTTCGGGGTCGCCGACCTCGTCGGTGGAAATCTTCGACCCCGCGACGGGCGGGTTCGAGGCGTTCGGCGTGCTGGCGACGCCGCGATCCGGGCACGTGGCCGTCAGCCTGTCGCCGGCAAGCGTGCTGGTCGCGGGCGGCGTCGACAAGGATCTCAACATCCTTTCGACAAGCGAAATCGTGGATGTCGGCGCGAACGCGGTTTTCGAGGGACCGGACTTCGTCGTCGCGCGGACGGTCGCGCGCCTGACCGTGCTTTCCGACGGCCGCGTGTTCGTTTCCGGCGGTAACGGCAGCGGCGATTTCTTCCTTCCGGCGCCGATCTCGACCGCGGAGATTCTTTCGCCGGACGATTTGTCCTTCCGCGTTGTCCCCGCGCCGTGAAAAATTCCTTCGACACGAAAACACGAAGAGCACAAGAAACCCGAACGAAAACATCAAAACGACATGATGAGCCCTTTGTGCTTTTTGTGCCTTTGTGTTGAAAAAACGCGATGGGAACCACGCGCCCCAAGGTCATCGTTGTCGTCGGCGAGACCGCGACGGGAAAGACGCGCGTCGCGATCGAACTGGCCCGCGCGCTTGACGGCGAGATCGTGAACGCGGATTCGATGCAGGTGTACCGCGGCATGGACATCGGCACGGCCAAGCCGACGCCGGGTGAGCGCGCGGCGGCGCGTTTTCACCTGATCGACGTCGCCTCCCCGCGCGAGGCGTATTCCGCCGGGCGTTTCGCCAGGGACGCGCGCGACGCCATCCAGGACATCCGCGCGCGCGGCAAACATCCGATCGTCGCCGGCGGCACGGGGCTCTACGTCAAGGTGCTGTTTTCCGGCATGATGGACGCGCCGCCGATCGACCGCGATTTTCGCGAGGCGATGAAAAAGATGGAAGCCGAAGACCCCGGATTTCTCCACCGGCGCCTTGCCGGGATCGACCCCGAACGCGCCGCCGAACTTGCGCCGCGCGACGTGTTGCGGATCGTACGCGCGCTCGAGATCCACCACCTCACCGGCGATACGATGAGCGCGCGCATGGCCCGGCATCGTTTTCAAACGAAGCCATACGAAACGTTCAAGATCGGGCTGCGCATGGGCGGAGAGGAACTGAGCCGGCGCATCGAGGCGCGCGTGGACGAAATGCTCACACGGGGCCTCGCCCGCGAGGTTCGCGCGCTCCTCGATACGGGCATGGCGCCGGATGCGCCCGCGCTGTCGGCCGTGGGTTACAAGGAAATCGTCGAATACCTGCGCGGCGATATCGATCTTTCCGCCGCTCGCGAGAAAATCGTCATCGGCACGCGGCAGTTGGCCAAACATCAGCGGACGTGGTTTCGGCGCGACAGGGAGATTGGCTGGTACGATATGCCGCAAGACGAGGCGCGCCTTTTGCGCGACGCCGCGGCGTGGGTTGCCGCCGGGCCGTCGCGGGGCAAGGACGGTGCGTCGTGAGCGGATATCGCAACCCCGCCCTCACCCGGCTGCCCGCGTACGAGCCGGGCAAACCGATCGAGGAGCTCGCGCGCGAAAAGGGCCTTTCGCGTATCGTGAAGCTCGCGAGCAACGAAAACCCGCTGGGGCCTTCGCCAAAGGCGCGCGCGGCGTATCTCGCGGCGGCCGAAGATCTGCACCGCTATCCCGACAACGACGCGCGCGCGCTTGCCGAAGCCGTGGCCGCGAGCGAGGGCATCGAGCCCGGGCAGATCGTTTTCGGCACCGGGTCGGACGACGCGATGCATCTGGCCGTCTGGGCCTTCGCGAGGCCCGGCGGCGCGGCGCTCGTGCCGCAACCCGGTTTCCTCGGATATCCCATCTTCGCCGAGCGCGTGGGCGTGACGCCGCGCCCGGTCGCGATGCCGGATTACGCCTTTGACCTGGATCGCGTGCGCGACGCGGCAAAATCGCCGGACGTGACCTTCATCTTTCTCGCGTCGGCCAACAGCCCGACCGGCACCGCGCTCGCGCACGACGACGTCGACGCGCTGCTCTCGGAACTTCGCGGCGACATCACCGTGCTGCTCGATCTCGCGTATGTCGAGTTCGATCCCGATCCGCGCGCGCCGCGGATGGCCGAGCTGATCGATCGGCATCCGAATCTTCTCTGTTGCCGCACGTTTTCCAAGGCGCACGGGCTCGCGGGCCTGCGTCTGGGGTATGTCGCCGCTTCAACGAATCGCGCGCGAGACATCGCGCGTATGCGGACGCCCTTTTGCGCCAACGGCCCCGCGCTTGCCGCGGCCGCTGCGTCGCTTGGCGACGCCGGGCATCTGGCGCGATCGCATGCCGTCGCGCGCGACGGTGTCGCTTTCTGGACGAGCCATCTCGCGGCGCTCGGCTTCGATGTCGTTCCGTCACGCGCGAACTTCGTCATGGCCCTCTGGCGCGAGGACGTTCGCGCGATCTACGAAGCCCTTCTCGATCGCGGCGTGATCCTGCGCCGCCTGCATGCGTTCGGCGTGCCCAACGGATTGCGCATCACCGCGGGCACGGACGACGAAAACCGCTTCGCGCTCGATGCGCTCGCCGAGGCGGTCAAGGGATGACCGGCGCCGGCCATCCGCCACGTGGCGCGACAAGGGTTCCCGGCGACAAGAGCGTCTCGCATCGTGCGCTCATCTTGGCCGCGCTCGCGAGCGGCACAAGCGTGATCGACAATCTCGGCCCGGGACGTGACGTGTTCGCGACCAGGCGCGCCCTCGAGTCACTCGGCGTGACCATCGACAATCTTGCCGGCGGCGCGGTGCGCGTCACCGGGCGCGGCGGCGCCCTGATCGAGCCCGCGTCGCCGATCGACTGCCTGAACTCCGGTACGACGATGCGCCTTCTGACAGGGCTTCTCGCGGGCGCGGGCGTTCGCGCGACACTCACCGGCGACGCGTCGCTTTCGCGCCGGCCGATGGAGCGCGTCGCCCTTCCCTTGCGCGCCTTGGGCGCGGATGTCCGCACGCACGATGGACGGCCCCCGGTCGAGATCCGAAGCGGCGCAACGCGCCCGGCGCCGATCGTGCTCGATGTCGCGAGCGCGCAGGTCAAATCCGCCGTGCTGCTTGCGGGACTTTTTCTGACAGGCGAAACGAGCGTCCGCGAGCCCGCCGCGAGCCGCGATCACACCGAGCGCTTTTTCGATTACACGGGCATCCCGCTTTCGCGTGCCGGCGGCGCGCTTGCCGTGACAGGCCCGGCCCGGCCGCGCCCTTTCACCGTTACCGTTCCGGGCGATCCGTCGTCCGCGGCGTTCGTCGCGGCGGTCGCGGCGCTCGTGCCTGGCGGCGATGTCACGATCCGCGATGTTCTCGCGAACCGCTCGCGGCTGGGCTTTTTCGACGCGCTTGCGCGCATGGGGGCGATCGTCGAAATCGGCGAGACGCGCCCGTTCGGCCCCGAGGACGTGGCGGACATTCGCGTCCGGGCGGCGTCGCTTTCCGGCATCGAGATCGCGGGCGAACTGGCGCTTGCGGCGCTCGACGAGCTGCCGCTTCTGGCGCTCGTCGCCGCGTTCGCCGCCGGTGCGACGGCGATTCGCGACGCCGGGGAATTGCGTCACAAAGAGAGCGACCGTGTGGAGACGACGGCGGCGATGATCCGCGCGCTCGGCGGGTCGGTGCAAACACGCCCGGACGGGCTCGACATCGGCGGCGGCGGACTCGCGGGAAACGGCCGTGTGCGTACGCACGGCGATCATCGCATCGCGCTGTGCGGCCAAGTGGCTGCCGCGTGCGTTCCGGGGGTCGAAATCGACGACCCGTCGGTCGCCGGAGTCAGCTACCCGGACTTCGCGGACGCGATCGCGCGTTTGCGTCGCAACGGCGAAACCGATCCGATCGGAGCAAACTGAATCATGCGCGCAAGACCCATCGTTGCGATCGACGGCCCCTCCGGCGCGGGCAAGACAACCGTTAGCAAGGCCGTCGCCGAACGCCTCGGCTTCACGTACATCGACACCGGCGCGATGTATCGGTGCGTCGGGTTGCTGGCGGACCGGCAGCATCTCGAATTGACCGACGATGTCGAGCTTGGGATCCTGCTCGACAATCTCGAAATCCGCTTTGAGCGCGCGGCCGAAGGGCAGCGCGTTTTCGCCAACGGCGAGGACGTGACGGGCGAAATCCGCCGCCACGATGTAAGCAAGCTCGCGTCCGATTTTTCCGCATTGCCGCTCGTTCGCGAAAAGCTTGTGGACATTCAGCGCCGCCTCGGCGCCGCCGGCGGCATCGTGATGGAAGGGCGCGATATCGGGACGAATGTGTTTCCGGACGCCGAGGTGAAGATCTATCTGACCGCGACGGACGAGGTGCGGGCGCGCCGGCGATACGACGAGTTGGTGCGTCGCGGGCAGGAGGTCGATTTCGCGAAGGTCCTCGACGATCAACGCAAACGGGACGCGAACGACAGCGGCCGCGAGCTCAATCCGCTGGTCCCGGCGACCGACGCGATTGTGCTTGATTCGTCCCTCCTGCCGTTTGACGAAGTCGTGAAAATCGTTACCGGACGCGTAAGCAACGTTGCGACGGCGTGACGGGCCGCGACAAATCCGAAATCGGCCCACAACTTATCGAAATAAGGGTTGATTTTTCTTTTTTCGCCGCTATGATTTGCGCGCCCTGGGCCGGGTAGAGCTTCGTTTACCGTATCCGTTGCGACCGTCGCGGTCCGACCGCCGGCGCGGATGTGTTGCGTGAACGGCGCGCCGCCATGCCCCGGGACATCCCCCAAGAAAGGAAACCCGAACCCCATGTCCGAGCACCCGCAACCCGCCGCCGAGACGCCTCGGGGCACAACCTTCGCCGAGCTGTTCGAGCAAAGCGAAATCAGCAGCAAAAAAGAGGGCGAAGTCGTCAAGGGCCGCGTGATCGCGGTGCAGGACGACTACGCGATTGTCGACATCGGATACAAATCCGAAGGCGCGATATCCGTCGACGAGTTCAAGGACGCCGAAGGCAAAGTCACGATCAACGTCGGCGACGAGGTGGACGTCCTCATCGAGGAACAGGAAGACGACACCGGCACGATCGTCTTGTCCAAGGAAAAAGCGGACAAGATGAAGGTGTGGGACGAGATCAGCGGCGCCTACGAACGCGACGGCGTCGTCGAGGGCCGGATCATCTCCCGCGTCAAGGGCGGGCTCAACGTCGATATTGGCGTTCGCGCGTTCCTGCCGGGCTCCCAGGTCGATCTGCGCCCCGTGCGCAACCTCGAAAAGATGATCGGCGTGATGAGCAAGTTCAAGATACTCAAATTCAACAAGCGCCGCGGCAACATCGTTCTCTCCCGCCGCGCGCTTCTAGAAAAAGAACGCGAGGCGCTGCGCGAGCAGACGCTCGAACGCCTCAAGGAAGGCGCGATCCTGGACGGCATCGTCAAGAACATCACCGATTACGGCGCGTTCATCGACCTTGGCGGCCTGGACGGCCTTTTGCACATCACCGACATGAGCTGGGGCCGCGTGAATCACCCGTCCGAGATTTTCGAGATCGGCGACGAGGTCCGCACCGTCGTCTTGAAGTACGACCCGGATCGCCAGCGCGTGTCCCTGGGCCTCAAGCAGATTCAACCCGATCCCTGGCGCGAGGCGTCCGAAACCTACACCGTCGGCAAGAAGATCGAAGGTAAGGTCGTAAGCCTGACCGATTACGGCGCCTTCGTGGAATTGCAAGAGGGCATCGAGGGTCTGATTCACGTGTCGGAGATGAGCTGGACCAAGAAAATCAAACATCCGAGCAAGGTGCTCGCGGTGGGCGACGTGGTCGAAGCCGTCGTGCTCGACGTCAACCAGGACAGCCGCCGCATTTCGCTGGGCTTAAAGCAGCTCGAAACCAATCCGTGGGATCTCATCGAGCAGAACTACCCGGTCGGCACGATCATCAAGGGCAAGATTCGCAACATCACGGACTTCGGCGTTTTCGTCGGCATCGACGAGGGCATCGACGGCCTGATTCACGTCAGCGACATCTCCTGGACCAAGCAGGTGAAGCATCCCAACGAGATCTTCCGCAAGGGGCAGGAAGTCGAGGCGATCGTTCTTTCGATCGACCGCGAGAACGAGCGATTCTCCCTTGGCATGAAGCAGCTTCTGGACGATCCGTGGACGACGATCGGCGGCAAGTACAAGGCCGGCGACATCGTGACCGGCGACATCATTTCCGTGACGGATTTCGGCGTCTTCGTCCAGCTCGACGACGGCATCGAGGGGCTGGTTCACGTTTCCGAACTTTCGGCCAAGAAGGTCGAGAAGCCCGAGGACGTGGCCAAGATCGGCGACAAGCTGACGGCGGAAATCATCAACATCGATACCAAGGAGAGGCGCATCCGCCTTTCCGTGAAGGCGATCGAATCGAGCGCGGAGAAGCAGGAGTACGCGGCGTACGTCGCCAAGCAGGGCAGCACGCGCACGAGCCTTGGCGATCTGATCTCGCGGGCGGCCGGCACGCGCGGCGAGGCGGCCGAGACCCCGGCCGAGCCGGAAGCCGGCGAGGCGCAAGACGCCGCGCCCGAAGCGGGAGCGGCTGTTGAACCCGAGGAGACCGCGAAAGAAGGCGCCGTGGAAGCGGAGGCCGAGGAGACCGAAACCGGGGAAAGCGAGGACGAGCCCACAACCTAGGGCTGAAAAAACGCATGCGCCAACGACCCATCCTGCTCGGGTTTCTTGTCGGCGGTGTGGTTATCCTCGTCTTTTTCGTCTTGTCCCTTCTGGTGTTGTCGATGGTTCCCGACGGTGCGTCGCGGCCGGCTCCGATCCTTACCGGCGGCGACGGCGTCGGGATCATCGAAATTGACTCGACAATTCTGACGAGTGACAGCAAACTGAAACAAATCAAGAAGTTCCGGGAGGATGGCGGCATTCGCGCCATCCTCGTCCGGATCGATTCGCCGGGCGGCGCCGTTGGGCCGTCGCAGGAAATTTACGCCGAGCTGATGAAAACACGCCGAATCAAACCGGTCGTCGCCTCCTTGGGCAGCACGGCGGCCTCCGGCGGGTATTACATCGCGTCCGCCGCGAACCTCATCGTGTCGAATCCCGGCACGCTGACCGGCTCGATCGGCGCGGTGATGGAGTTTTTGAATCTGGAGGAGCTGCTCAAGTGGGCCGGCGTCGAATTTGATGTCGTCAAAAGCGGGCGCTTGAAGGATGTCGGCAGTTTTTCTCGCGACATGACACCGGAGGAACGCCGGCTCTTGCAGGAACTCGTGGACGACGTGCTGGACCAGTTCGTGAACGACGTAGCGGCCGGGCGGCAGATGCCCGTCGAACAGGTTCGGGCCATCGCCGACGGACGAATCCTGACCGGCGCCAAAGCCAAAGGGCTCGGTCTTGTCGACCGTCTCGGGAATCTGCACGATGCGATCGACGCGGCCGCCGAGTTGGCCGGCATTTCCGGCGAACCGCGCCTGGTGCCCGCCAAGGAACGCAAGCTGGATTTTTTTGACGTTTTCTGGGACCAAATGTTCAGCACCATGCGCGAGCACCTGGCCGACGGGCTCGCGGGCGAATCGCTGTTCGAAAAGGCCGCGCCGCTGCGTGTCCGGTAGCAAGATCGCCAGGGTTTGGGGGGTGAGACCCCGTGCGGCGGAACGCGGAAGGATATTCGCGAGCCGGGTTCGGGCGACGCGCGAGTTCGCGGAGAATCGGGGGGCAACGCGATGACGAAATCGGAGCTGATCGACAAGGTCGCCGAGCGTATCCCCGGCGGACGCAAGCGAGACGCCGAGGTGATCGTTAACTCGATCTTCGACAGCATGGTGCACGCGCTCGCGCAGGGCGAACGTATCGAAATCCGCGGTTTCGGCAGCTTCCATTTGCGCAAGCGCAAGGCCCGAACCGGACGCGATCCGAAGACGGGCGCCAGCGTCGACGTCGCCGAAAAACGCGTTCCGTTTTTCAAGGCCGGCAAGGAGTTGAAACAGCGCGTCGATATGAGCGAATCCGAATCGCCGGCGCCGGCTCCCGCCGATGAACCTCAAGCCGCCCCCACCGAAGAGTAAGGGCGTCTTCCGCGTCGTGCCGCTCCGCGCGCGCCGGATCCGTTCATGACGACGCGCGTGGGCGTCATCTCCGATACGCACATCGAGCGCGCCGACGACGCGCGGGCCGTGGAGCGCATCGCGCGCGAGCTGTTCGCGGATGTCGATCTTGTCATCCACGCGGGCGACCACACGAATTTCGATCTCGTCGAAACGATTTTTCTTGAAAAACCGTTTCATGCCGTGTGCGGCAACATGGACGCCGTCGCCACGCGCTCCCGCCTGCCGCTTGCGAAAACGATACGCGTCGAGGATGTGACCATCGCGATCGCGCACGGCCACACGGTCGACGGCCATTTGCCGGATGCCCTGATCGCCCAATTTCCGGAGGCGGACGTGATCGTCTTCGGGCACACGCACCGCGCGCTGTGCGAGCGTCGCGGCAACGTGCTGCTCTTGAACCCAGGCGCGATCAGCGGCCCGCGCGGAGGCGGCGGGCCGACGGTGGCGATTCTGGCGATCGACGGCGGCTCGGCGGACGCGCGCCTTTTTCCGGTGCGCCGGGAGGCGTCGTGAAGCGCCTGTGGGCGCCGTGGCGGATCGGCTATTTGAAAGGCGCAAAGCCGCCCGGTTGCATTTTTTGCGACAAACCTCGGGGCGGCGACGACGAATCCAACTTGATTCTGCATCGCGGACCGCGCACCTTTGTCATCATGAATCTCTACCCGTACACCAACGGGCATCTGATGGTCGTCCCGTACGAGCATTCCCCCGATCTGTCCCGGATCGATGGCGAGACGGCGGCCGAAATCTTCTCTATGCTCGATGCGTGCCGCGACGCGCTGGTGACGACGATGAACCCCGAGGGGTTCAACATCGGCATCAACATGGGACGCGTCGCCGGCGCGGGGATCCATGAGCACGTACACGTGCACATCGTGCCGCGCTGGCTTGGCGATACGAATTTCATGCCGGTCATCGGCGATGCGAAAGTGATTTCCGAAGGCATCCGCGAGACGTTCCGCAAATTGGCGCCGCGGTTTGCATCCTTGCCTCGACGAAAGGAGCCGCTATGAGGGTCGTGAAAGTCTTTTTTCTGCTGGTTTTCGCCGTGGCGATCGGATTCGTGATCCACAACAACTGGGATTGGCTGTCCGCCAAGCGCCCGATCGTGTTTTTCACGTACGACTACGATGACGCCGGCGACGCCGCGCCCGTGGCGGATACCGGCGATGCGTCGCCGATGGAATACCGCCTGCAAACCGTCGCGCTGCCCTTCTGGATTTATCTCGTCGCGTGCCTTTTCATCGGCGGCCTGTTCGTCGCGATCGGGTCGCTCGTGGACGTGATGCGCAGCCGTCGAAGAGCCCGGCTCGCGCGGGCCGAACTCGAGGACATCCGCGCGCGCTACAACATCCCGACCGAATCCGACTCGCGGAACCTGAACTATGACCCGACGGGCATCTCCGACGACGTCTGAGGCCGCCTTTCTCGCCGTGGTGTTTTGCGTGGGCGCGCTGGCCGCCTTTCCCGCCTGGGCGCCGGCGGCCGAGTCCGAAACGAATGCCGGCGCCGCGCCGACGGCGGACGAGATTCGACGCCTCTTCGACGAAGGGAGCTACGAGCCGGCCATGCGGGCGCTTGAGGTCTTCGCCGCCGCCGATCCGGAGTCGCCCGACCTTCCCGCGCTGCGCCTTGCCGCCGCGCGCGCCACGCGCGACGTCTCCCGCGCCGTGACGCTCTTCGAGGATGTCGCTGCGCGCCATCCGGATCACCCGCTCGCGGCGCGGGCCATGCTCGACCTGGCTCAGCTCCACAAGTTGCGCGGCGACGGCCACGCGGCGGTGCGCGCCGCGCGCCAACTCCTGGAACGCTGGGCGAGGGCGGCCGAGGCTCCCGAGGCGTATTTGCTGCTCGCGGACGCGCATCTGGCCAGCGGGCGCGACCGCGACGCCGCCGACGCTTACGCCGCGCTCATCGCGCGCTTTCCCGAAAAAGACCTCGCGCGAGCGCAGCTCGGGTTGGCGGAGGCGCGGCTGCGTCTTGGCCAGGCGGACCTTGCGCGCGATCTTTTCAAGGCGCTGCTCGATACGTCGCCCGACGGCATCGACATCGGCCGCGTGCATTACGGAATGGCGCAGGCGCTTGAAAAACTCGGAGATACGCCAGAAGCCGGCCGGCATTACGCGCGCGTGATGCGGATGATGCCGGGCAGTTTCTACGCGCTGGCGGCGAGCGAACGCCTGAAGGATCTGGCCGCCGCGCGCGCGTCCCGGCCCGAGGAGACCCCCTCCCCCCGGCGCGAGGAATACGCGGTGCGCGCCGGGCATTTCGCGAAGGATCAGGCGATGGCCGAATCGGCTCGTTTCGCGCGGGACGGATTCGAAACGCGCCTCGTGCCGACGCAGGACGGCAAGATGGATCTGGTGATCGGCGGTTTTTCGACGCGCCTACAGGCGGAATATTTCGCCGAGGAGCTGGCAAAAAAATACGACAACCGCTTTGACGTGGTGAGGTTGCGATGACGAACGCGCGCGCCATTCTTGTCGGCGCGATCGTCGCGGTTTCCGTCGTCGTGGGCGTTTCGTGCGTCACGCCGGATTCCGCCGATCTTCCGGCGGCGGCGGCAAGGCCGAATCCGTCGGCGCTCGTGCTCATCCCCGGCGGGGTGTTTCCGATGGGCTCGCCTTACGATCCGGCCCTTTTCGGGGAGCCCGACGACGGCTTTTCCGACGAACATCCCGAGCACGATGTACGAGTCGATCCGTTTTATCTCGAGGCCACGGAGGTCTCCAACGATCAATACCGGCGGTGCGTCCTTTCGGGCGCATGCGATGACCCGGTCGAACCGGACACGCTCGGCCGTGACAACGGTTTTCTCGATCCTGCCTGGGCGGATTATCCCGTCGTCAACGTCACGCGCGAGGATGCCGAATCGTATTGCGCGTGGATCGAACGCCGCCTGCCCACGGAAGCGGAATGGGAAAAGGCGGCGGCGGGCGGCCTTGAAAACCGCCGCTTTCCCTGGGGCGACGATACTCCGACTTGCCTTGACGCGAATGTCCTTGCGGCCGCGCACGTGAACGATCGCGGCGAGGCCATCCCGGCGCCGTGCGTCGGCGAGTCGCTGCCGGTCGGCGAGGATCTCGCCGGCGTGTCGGCCGAGGGCGTCCGGCATCTGTCGGGCAATGTCGCGGAGTGGGTCGCCGATCGATTCGCGCCCGCGTATTACGACGCCGCGCGCTTCCCGGACAACGGCGACAATCCTCGCGGTCCCGCGGTGGGCGATCGATATGTCGTCCGCGGCGGATCGTTCATGTCGCCGCCGTATCTCGCGCGCGCGGCCTATCGGGAAAACGCCGCGCGTCACGCCTTCCGCCCCGATCTCGGTTTCCGCTGCGCCGCCGATCCGCCCGGTTGACGCTCAGCCCGGCGCACCTCGCGGGACGATCAATATTTCGTCGCGTTCCTCACCCGCTTTTTCGGCTGCCGGCAGGGCGCGCGCGGTCCATAACTCACGCAGGACGTCGCCCGGCGCCGTATCGCCAATACCCTCAATCGCCCACATCACCGCGTCGGTCGCGCCAAGGTCGCGCGCGAGCCGCGCCGCGGCCGCGCCGGGCGAGGCGACGCCGCCTCCATCGACGATCAGGACCAGCGCTTCAAACGTCTCGGTCAACCCGATCACGAGGCGACCGGCGGGCGGCGCGTTTATCGGGATTCCTTCTTCGGAGTCCGTCTCGCTGCCGCGAATCCGCAATCGGCCCGACTCCACGACACGCAGCGCACCGCCGATGGCCGCGTCGAAGCCGGTCAGATTCGGCGGCAGCGGCAAATCAAACGTCACATCCGCGCCCGCCGCGAAGGGAAAAACGGCGCCGGGATTCGTGCCGGGGGGCAGCATCGCCGCGATGACGAAACCGTCGTCGGGGATCGGCGCGGCCTCATCGCGAACGACATTCACGACGCGCTCGCCGGCAATCACGGCCGCGATCGTCGCGATGGGCGATCGCGCGCCGAACTCGCGGGTGTAGATTGCGATCGTGCCGGTGCGCAGGTCGCGCGGATTGACGATCCTTGCCGCAAGGCTCGCCCCGCCGGCGCGGATCGTCGTGCCTTTCATGCCGACGGACGCGAAGTGCAGATGATCGCCGGCGGTCAGGATCGCGTCGCCAAGCGACATCGCCGGGCGCAGGACGCGGCCGCCAGTCGCCAGAAGGCGTGCGGGATAGAGATTCGGAAGGCGAACGCGCGCGATCGCGCCGTTGTCATGCGTTTCGGTGGTATCGCCCGCGCGCGCATCGAAGGTGAAGCGTTTTGGCGAAAATCGCAGCGCGGCCACCCGCGCGGAACCCGTGCGTAGCGCGCGCCACGCGTATCCGAAGCGAAGGCGCGAGGCCACGCGCGTCCAGGCAAAGTGTTCGGGCATCAGGCGCCGCGGTCTGGCCGAAGCCTCGCGCCGCGCGTCGTCGTTGACCGTCGTCATGCGCTCATATTAGCGTTCGCCCACGCATGCGCCACCAATCCTGTTTCTCGCGCACACGGATTTTCGCGCTGGCTCTTCTGGTCGGGGCCGCGTTTGCCGCGCAAACCGGCTGCGCTCCGGCCAGGCGCGTCACGCCGCGCGAGCCCGGCTACAGCGAAAAGGGTATCGCGAGCTGGTACGGCAAGGCGTTTCACGGACGGCGCACCGCCAGCGGCGAGCCGTTCGACATGTACAAACTCACCGCGGCGCACCGGACGCTGCCGTTTGGCACCATCGTGCGCGTCCGAAATACGGCCAACGGCCGCACCGCCGTCGTCCGCATCAACGATCGGGGACCGGCGCGGCGCGACCGCATTCTCGACGTTTCGTTCGCGGCGGCGAGGCAACTCGACATGATCCAGGCGGGCATCGTGACGGTGGAACTGACGGTTCTGGAAGCGCCTTGACCTACGCGGGGCAAAGCGCGAAATCGACCATGTGCCCGTAGTCGGAATCGGTCACGCAATAGTCCGTCTCGCTCATGTCGTCGTCGCATTGGTACGTGCAACGATAACCGTCGGGGCATTGCTCGTCGTAGTCGCACGGCATGGTGCAGTAGGTCTCGCCGTTGGCGCGCCCGGCGCAAATCAGCGAAACGCACGCCGCCTGACCGGGGTCCAGGCACCAGGCGGGATCGGTGCAGCCCTTCTGCACGCAATCGACGCCGACATCGCCGGTAAATCCCTCGCCTTTCGGCGAGCCCGCGTCGTCGCCGCCGCAGGTGACGAAAACCTGCGACGCGGCGAGAAAAACAACGAGTGCTAACGGCGCAAAACGTGGCATGCGGCGCATCATCGGGCGTTGCCGGCAGGCGGTCAATGTCGCTTGCGGCGCGGCGCGCCTTGCGATTACCCTGCGTATACCGTGAAACCCGAGGTGACGAACGAGGGGCCCTCCGGCGCCCGCAAGGACGCAAAACGGCGCGGCCCGCGGATCGATCCGCGATTGGCGACTCTGTCCGGCGATTTCATCACGCGCGCGCGGCTTCGCCTGTTTCTGATCATCTTCCTGTTTTCGTCCCTCATCGCGGTGCTCGTATCCCAAAATCTGTTGCAGGCCATCCCCGCGCTCGACGTCGGCACTTTCGCCTCCAAGAGCATTCGCGCGCCATACGATTTCGAGGTCGTGGACGAAGCCGCCACCGCCGCGCGACGCCTGGAGGCCTTGCGGCGCGGCCCGAGTGTCTTCGATTTTGATCCGGGCGTGGAGGAAGACGTCGAGCTGCGCCTGCAGACGGCGCGGGCGTCCGTATCGAGTGCCGTGGCCGACGAGGATACGCGCCCCGTTTCGCTGATCCTTGAAACGAGCCTTGGCCCGCCGGTCGGCGAGGGTCTCGCCGCCGCGCCGCGCGCCGCCGTCGCCGCCAAAGCGATCGACGCCGCGCAAGCGTGGATCGACGCGCTCTACGAACGGCGTATCACCGCGACCGACGGCGAGATCGCCCAGGTCTTTCGCGTCGATGCGGAGGGCGACGCGACGAGCCCCATCGTGATTCGCAATCTGGAAACCAAGGCCGAAAAGCTTTTCGCCGATCCGTCGCAAATCATCGGGCTCGAAAGCGCGACGAAGCGGCTCGACGAGGCGGCAAAGGACACCGCGCCGGACGTGCGTGCGCTGGCGCTCAACATCGCGCGCTTGCTCGTGCGCCCGAACCTGCGTTTCAACATGGACGAAACGCGCCACCGGCGAACGCGCGCGGCCGAGAACATCGCGCCGGTCATCCACGCTTACAAGAAAAACCAGCTCATCATCGGCGAGGGGCACAGCGCCGACGCGACGCAGGCGATGGTGCTCGACTGGCTGTCGCGCCGTGAGAACATCGTCACCGCCCTGCCCCGCGTCGCGGGGCTCGCGTTTCTGTTGTCGCTGCTCGTTTTCTCAGCGTTTTACGTTGCGGACCTGAATATCCCGGACTTCACGATCACCGAGCGCGATTTCGCGTTTCTCGGCAGCACGCTTGTCGTCTGGCTGTTGTTCGTAAAACTTTTTCTTCTTCTGGCCGATCACATCGCGACGCAGTACCCCGCCTTTCCGCCGGACTTCATGTTCTTCATCTTCCCGATGGCCGCGGCGGCGATGCTGGTGCGTTTCGTGATGCGGTTTGAGGTCGCGCTGACGTTTGCCGTCTGCGCGGCGCTCGTTTCGGGGCTGACGACGAGCATCGATATCCCGGTGCCCGTCTACGTGCTGGTGTCGTGCCTCGTCGGGGCGCATTTCATGGGCGCCGCGGCCACGCGCGGCGGCGTCGTTCGCGCGGGACTTTTCGTCGGCCTTGCGAACCTGGCGATGGCCGCGTGCTTCGTCCTGATGCGCGGCGAGCCGCGCGATGTCATCTGGATCGGTCTGGCCGCGTTTTTTTCCGGGCCGATCTCCGGCCTTGTGGTCGTGGCCCTGACGCCGCTTGCCGAATGGCTGTTCGGATATCTCACGCCGGTTTCGCTCCTTGAGCTTGCCAACTACGAACACCCGTTGCTGCGCCAGATCATGACGCGCTCGCCGGGCACGTTTCAACATTCGGTGACGATCGGCGCGCTCACCGAGGCCGCGGCGGAATCGATCGGCGCAAACGCCCTGCTTTGCCGCGTTGGCGCGCTTTTTCATGACGCCGGCAAGAGCCTGCGTCCGGAGTGGTTCGTCGAAAACCAGCTCGGCGACAATCCGCACGAGCGGCTGAACGATCCTGTCGAAAGCGCGCGGATCATCCGGCAACACATTCCGGACGGAGTCGCGCTCGCGCGCGAGCACAAGATCGGCGACCGGATCATCGACTTCATCCGCGAGCATCACGGCACGAGCCCGATCGCGTTTTTCCTTGCGAAAGCGCGCGAGAAGGCCGCCGAAACCGGAACGGCGCTCGACGAGAGCATTTTTTATTACGGCGGGCCGAAACCGCGTTCGCGGGAGACCGGCATCCTTGCGCTTGCCGACGCGGTGGAAGCCATCAGCCGCACGCTGAAGGACCGCACGCCGGACGCGATGCGCGAGATGATCGAAAAGACCTTTCGGCGCATTCAGGACAGCGGGCAACTCGACGACTGCCCGCTCACGCAGCGCGATTACCTGCGCATCCGCGACGCGTTTTTCCGCGTGTTGACCGGCACGCGCGCCCCGGCGCAAACCGCGCCGACGGCGGCGCCGCCGGCTTCGCGAGCGGCGAGTTGACCGCGCTTAGCTTGCGCCGCGGCCGGTGATGACGACCGGGATCGTCTTGCCGATGATCTGGAAATCGAGCTTCAGCGACCAGTTGTCGATGTATTTCAGATCAAGCCGCATCCACTCCTGAAAGTCGATTTCGTTGCGGCCGGATATCTGCCAGAAGCAGGTGAGCCCGGGGCGCATCGACAGGCGGCGGCGCTGCCAGCGCTCGTAGCGCGTCACCTCCTCGGGGATCGGCGGGCGCGGGCCGACAAGGCTCATCTCGCCGCGCAAAACGTTGTAGAGCTGAGGCAGTTCGTCGAGCGAAAATCGGCGCAGGAAACGGCCCACGACCGTCACGCGCGGATCGCGTTTCATCTTGAACACGGGGCCGTCCATCTCGTTGTAGCGGCGAAGCTCTTCCTGAAGCTGTTCCGCGTTTTCGACCATCGTGCGGAACTTGAACATCGTGAAGACGCGGCCGTTCAGGCCGCAGCGCTTTTGCGTGAAGAAGACCGCCCCGCCGGTCGTCAGCTTGATCGCGATCGCGATCGCGGCGAACAGGGGCGACAGCAAAAGAAGCGCCATGCCGGCGGCCATGCGGTCGATCATGGACTTGATGAACAGTTGCCACACCGCCGACGGCGTCGTCGAAAACGTCAACAACGGAACGTCCAGCACATAGCGCACGCTGCTTTTGGCGATGGACGTGCGGATGAAATCGGCGACGATCGAAAAACGGATGCCGATCTCCTCACAAACCCAGATGAGATTCGGCAGGTCGCCGATTTGCGGCGCGGGCACGGCGCAAAAGACCTCGTCGATCTGCTCGCGAACCAGGATATCGTGGAGCTGGTCGATGTGCCCGATGACCGGCACGCCCTGGACCTTGTGCCCGATGCGCGCGCGATCGACATCGACCGCGCCGATCACGCGATAACCGAGCTCCGGGTGACGCAGCAGGTTCTGAAGAAACTCCTCGGCCTGTTCGCCCGAGCCGATGAGAAGCGCGTTGATGACGTTGTAGCCGCGGCGCTGCAGATTTCCGGTGATGCGGCGGATCGCGAGCTTCGACAGCATCGCCAGCGCGACATTGACGGCGGCGAAAAGGACGACGAAAAGGCGGGAAACCGTCTGCACCTTGAATACGAAAAAGACGACCATCACGGCGATGAGGGCGATGCCGTTGGAGCGGAAGGTGTATCCGACGATCTCTCCGGAGGTCAGCGTTCGCCCGAAGGTGTAAAATCCGTTCAGGTAGTTGGTAAAGACGAACAGCACGACGTACATGAGGAACAGCCAGCCGTATTCGGAAAGCGGATCGAGGGACGACAGCGGCGCGGGCAGCGATATCTTGAGATAATACGCCGCGACAAACGCGAACCCGGCCAGCACGAGGTCGGCGAGAAAAGCGACGAATGTGAGGGTAGTCACGCGTTCGCGGTGCAAAGGACGACCTCGCGCGAGGACGGCGCCGTCCCCGGAAAAAGCGGAGTGATTTTAAGGCTAAAGCCGCGGGCGATCAATTCGCGCGGTTTGCTGTGTACGAAGCGGGGAAGATGTCCTTGGTATAAGCGGGAGTAGATGTCCGGATTTCCGGCGGGGAGGTTTAAACGGGTGCGATGCAGCACTCATCCAACGCCCTGTCCCGCGAGGCCAAAGCCATGACGCGACGGGAAGT